>NZ_KZ454939.1:2029874-2314231 GCF_002797355.1 Bacillus xiapuensis
GAAATATAAACAACAAATGGAGACATACGGCGACCGAAACAGCTTTTCCAAAACCGATACAGATGCCACGTTTATGAGAATGAAAGAAGATCACATGAAAAACGGACAGCTAAAGCCTGGCTACAATGTGCAGATGGCAACGGAAAACCAATTTGTTTTGTTCTATACCATTCACCAGCGCCCAACGGATACTCGCTGTTTCATTCCGCACATGGAGAAACTGAAAGGCTCTCGCCTGCCGTTTCCGAAAAAAGTGATCGCCGATGCCGGCTATGGAAGCGAAAGCAACTATGTATATGCGACGGAAGAAAAAATGGACTATTTGATTCCTTATAATACCTATCTGAAAGAACAAAAACGCAGGTATAAAAAAGATCGTTTCCAGCCAAGGAACTGGACCTATATAGAAGAAGATGACGTATATATCTGTCCGAATGACCGCCGCATTCGCTTCAAACGTTATTCCACCCGTACGGATTCTTACGGGATGAAGAGAGATTTTAAAATTTATGAATGTGAGGATTGTACAGACTGCCCGCTGAAAGCCCTATGCACAAAATCGAAAGGGAACCGGCAGATTCATTACAACCCCGTGTACGAAGAAATGAAAGCAAAAGCCAAGAACAGCCTTTGGTCTGACGAGAACACACCGATTTATGCCCGGCGGAAAGTCGAGGTCGAAAGTGCGTTCGGTCATATCAAGGGCAATCGGTCGTTCCGCAGATTTTCCTTGCGGGGGATCGACAAGGTGCACACGGAATTTGGGATTGTGGCGTTAGCCCACAACTTCCTGAAAATGGCGGGCCTAGCCCAAACATTTTCAGGAAACCCGCTTACAATGAAAGAACGCGGAGAGAAAAACGAGTTGTTTTTCTCTCCGCGTTCTTATTTTAGGGGCTTATGGGACAGCCCCTTTTTTGATTCTGCAGCTCCTCTAGCCGCTCAGCTGTATTCTTGTTTGCATGATGACGATAACCTTACAAAAAGAGGTGTCTCTAAGCAGAGAAGGCGCGCTCCATCACTTGCTGTAGCGCGCGTCCGGGAGATCAATGGGACCGCCGTCCCGCAAATCATTGTCTAAATTGCGAAGGCGGCTGTACGAAGCATGATCGGTTGTTACTCTGAGCGTGTACCCGTTGGCATGCGGGGCAATGGCTTTTTGCACGCGTTTCTTGACAGTCCTCTCTTCTTTTCCCTCGTTTTGTAAATGGACTGCAACAAGCACGTCTTTGCCATTGATAAATGCCCGGGCATCCTTGACACCGCTTACGTTCTTTGCCGCTGCGGATAGCTGCTCCGCCAGCTTGCCGTCATAATTGGTGTAGTAGGAGCTTTTCGTCGTATTTTCTCTCAATCCACGATTGCCATGATAATTAATGTCCCGGCTGCGGGGATGCTCATTATCTCTTTCCAAAAGGCTGCGGTCTTCTTCAGCCAGCGGAACCGTTGGATTCGGAGCGTTTCCGGCTCCATCTTTCCCCCGCTCATCAGAGAAGCGATCCCCAGCTTGATCAAGGGAACGATCCCCCCCAAATCCGCTCTCGTTACCGTCGTTACATGCGGCTAATCCCATAGCTAAAACCGGCAAAATCAACAGTTTCCTCATCTTTTTCATTCTTCCACTCCTGGGACAGTAGTCAGGCTGTAAGCGCCCTCCTTAGTTTGCTGTGATTGATCTGAAGTTATGTCCATTTTAAAAAGAATTCTTCCCGCTGCTTAAATGAGCGAATCGCAATTTTGCAAACATGAGAAAAAAGCCAGCCCTTATCTTTCGGATCGGCAAGAATGAAGCGGCGGCATTCGCGGTACACATCCGTTGGGTACATCAGGAAAATACGAAATTCTTCATCGGTGCGATAAATTTCCAGCTCCTTATGCTCCATCAAGCGCGGAAGATTCCATTGCAGAATGGGAAGAACCCGGTTGCTCCACTGTAAGTAGTCGTACATGGCCGGCGCTTTTTGCGCCAAATCAAAATCAATTAAAAGCAGCTTCCCCTGATCTGTACGAAAAAAATTATGCGCCGCCACATCTCCATGAATGATGACCGGGCTTCTTGGTTTAAGCCGTCTTTTCATCAGCGTCTGCAAGCACCATTCCCCCATCTCCGCATAGCGGCGCAACAGTTGCGGCGAAAAATACATTGAAAGCACCGGAAGATCCCTTATGAACCAACGCAGGCGGTTTTGCCAGCGGACGAGCTGATTCATTGCCGGCACAACTTCCTGCCACTCTTTTGAAAAAGAGGCGGTCACCTGATGAAAAGCGGACAGCAGCGCAAGCGCTTCCTCTCTTTCCCGTTTCGTGCGAAAACTAAAGCTTTGATCGGCTGACGGGATAAACGGCATTACGGCATAGAAATGAGAGCCGTCCTCGACCGGAGATAACAAACGGTAGGGAATCACGCGCTTAAATCCTTTATCAAGCAAAACTTCTGTCAGCATGATTTGCTTTTTCAGCTGCTCATAGGAAGAATACCTTTTTAAAAACCATTTATTGCTGTCGGTCTGTATAAGCCACTTGCCGTTCTTCAATGGGTGTACAGCCAGCACCTGCTCATGCAAACGGGCGGACAAAAGAAAAAGGAGACGATTAGAAAGCGCGTCTCCTACACGTGAATTATTCGTCATCCTCTTCATCAAATCGCGGCCAGCCCATTCCCATTCCATATGGCGGAGGGAAGCTTCCTCCAGCAGGATACACCGGCTGTGAAGAATACATATATGGCGGTGCCGATGGCTGAGTCGGATAAGCGCCGTAAGACTGCGGGGAATACGCCCCCATGGCAGAAGCGGGCGGCACGGCGGACGGCACTTCCGGTGATTCCATTCCATACCCTATTCCGGCCATTGGCTGAGCCGGCATCATCGGCCACGGCTGATTAAATCCTGTCCCCGGCATAACCGGCGAAACAGGAACGCAAGAGGATCCAGGATTATACGCTGGAAGCATTTGAGCCGGATATGTTTGAGTCGGATACGATTGAGCTGGATAAGGATTCATCTGCGCTGGGTACGCTTGAGCCGGATTATTCGGATGTGCAATTGGCGCCTGATTTTCCGCCATTGGATAGGTCATCGGCGTACATCCGCAGGAAGACTCATCCGACGATTCCATATGCATTCCTGCAGCGCCATGGTGCATATGATGGTGATGATGCATTGGCGGGTGATAATATCCTGCTGGCGCTTGCTGCATAGGTACACAGCTCTGCGGGTAAGGTGCAGGATTCATTCCATACTCGTGAGCTTGAGGAGCCATCGGATACATGCTCATATATTGATTCATAAATTGTGCACACCCTCCTTGTGGTTGTGGCGCGGCTGTCATTTGCGGCATGACAGGCGGCGTCATTGGTTTCATTGGGCTTTCCATTTCTTCCTCTTCCTTTTCTTTTTCCGTCAAGCCCGGAAAGATGTTGTCCGGTTTAACAGGCACTTGCGGAACGGGTGCCGGAGCCGGCGGCATCTGCTGCATTTGCTGCATTTGTTGAATTTGCTCCGTATTCATTTGAAAAATTTGGTTAATCTCCACTTCCGGAATAACCGGCGGCATTGGCGGCGGCATAACGGCTGGCTTTTCTTTCTTCACTTTTTCTTTTTCCTTCACGGGTGCAGGAGGGGCCGCGGGTTTTGTTTCTTTCACTGGCATTTTCGGTGGAGCTACCGGCTTTTCTTTTACTACCTCTCCCTGTTCTTTTGGCACCTCTTTATGCGGCGCGCCCCCGGGAACCGGCACTTTAATCTTCATTCCTGGCATGATTAAATCGGGATTGGACAACTGAGCGTTCATTTTTTTCAGTTCTTCAAAGTTCACTCCGTATTTTTTAGCGATCGTCCAGAGCGTATCCCCTTTTTGAACAATATGGATTTTCATTTTCTCCCTCCTTAGGCGTTCGTCGGTATAGTGTATGTGGGCGATGCGGATTTGCGAACGAACTTACACAAAAAGTTTATGCGCGAAGAAGAGAGAATATGATACGTAGCTCTGGGATCCTTTAACTTTCTGCCCTTCATCAGCTGATCTGGACTTTCTCCCATCATCCGGCCTCTCCTTACAAAAAACTCGCTATGCAGCGGGCTTTCTCCCTTTAAAGGTTTAGCATCCGATTTAATGCCAGCAACGCATCATTCGTTGTTTGTTCAGCCACTTCAATAACATTGCTTTTGCCACCTTCCATAATGGTGTCTAATGACCAAAGCAAATGCGGCAAGTCGATGCGGTTCATCGTGAGACACGGGCACATATTCGGGTTGAGCGAAATATTTTTTTATCTGGATGATTCTCAATTAAGCGATTGACAAGGTTCATTTCTGTCCCGATCGCCCAAGCGCTGCCGCGAGCAGATTGTCCAATCGCATCAATTGGCAGCCGCTTTTTCCAGGGGTCCCTCATGAAAAAGGATTTCGCGGAGGAACCGTCGATGTGCCAGCTATTGCTGCATTTATCGCCGCCGCTGAAAGGGTTTGCCAATCGTACTCACTTGATCATGAGTGGCGTTTGCGAGAGCGGCTAAAGGAGCGCTTAACTCACTCCCCGTATGAGTGGATTGAAGCGGATCAAGAACATCAGCTCCCCGTCATCATTGGCATGAAATTAGCCAGTACGGAGGGACAGCTCATCATGCTGAAATTAAATGAACATGGTTTTTCGATTTCTGCTGGAAGCGCTTGTCAAGCAA
This sequence comes from Bacillus xiapuensis, assembly GCF_002797355.1. Taxonomy (GTDB): domain Bacteria; phylum Bacillota; class Bacilli; order Bacillales; family Domibacillaceae; genus Bacillus_CE; species Bacillus_CE xiapuensis. The sequence goes on from NZ_KZ454939.1 coordinate 2,034,556, forward strand.
CGAACGAAGGCGGAATGAAGACGATGCAAGCGATGGGCCGGTCTGCCGAAGAGGCCAAACAGTTTTTTCGTATTTCCTTCGGGGAAGGAACGACTTCCGCCGAAATGGATGCGTTAGCACAGCGGCTATTAGAGATCAATTATGCTAAAATGGACAGTATGGAAATTTAGCATGGAGGGATTGAAATGGCTCCAGGGAAAAAGATTTTAGGAGAAGAGCGGAGATCACTGATCTTAGCATGGCTTAAGGATAGTGAAGAGCCATTAACGGGCAGTGAATTGGCGAGCCGCACGAACGTCAGCCGTCAAGTAATCGTTAATGATATTACGCTGTTAAAAGCGCGGAATGAACCTATTATGGCCACAAGCCAGGGGTATGTCTATTTGCCGCCGCGAGGTCCGGAAAAGCTTCTGGAACGCTCCGTGGCCTGCTGCCATGCACCTGAACAGACGGCCGATGAATTAAATCTGCTTGTGGATCTCGGTCTGCTTGTAAAGGATGTAACAATTGAACACGCCGTCTACGGTGATTTAACGGCTTCCATCATGGTGTCCAACCGCAGGGAAGTTGCGCAATTTATTCAAAAAGTAGCAAAGACGAATGCCGCTTATCTTTCCCAACTGACAAACGGCGTGCATTTGCACACGATTGCTGCCAAGGATGAACGCATGCTCGATGAAGCCGAAGAAGCGCTGGAAAAAGCGGGATTTCTGCTTTTAGACAAGTGAACTACTCGCCACTTAGCTAACGCTTAGAAGTGAGAGACTTCTTGGCTGTAAAGTTAAAGAACCGGGATGAGTAACTTTCCTTTATCACTCATCCCGATTCTTTCACTAGCTTCTCTTTAATTCGCAATGTTCAATTAAATACGCCCGGTAGCTGCCGAGAATCTGGACGCTGCAGCCTAGCGCTTCCATCTCAGCAAAGGCTCCCGGAAGCAGTACTTCATCCATTTGCTGGGCGATGTCAATGATGAAGAAATAATTTCCTAGCCCCGTTTTTAATGGCCGGGATTCAATTTTGCTTAAGCTAATATTCCTCCAGGAAAATGCGGATAGCACTTGGTGCAGAGCTCCGGCACGATCTGATGGCAGCGTCACTACAACCGTTGTTTTATCCTGCGGATGGTCAAGGGGCAGCGCCAGATCCTGTTCTTGTTTCGCCAGCACGATAAAACGTGTGTGGTTAAAGCTGTAATCATGAATATTTTCCCGCGCAACCGCCAGATCATATTGCTTAACCGATAAGGAATTGGCGATCGCCGCATAGCAGCGCTCCGGATGCTCGCTGATGTATTGAGCGGCGGCGGCTGTGGAAGTCATTTGCTCATATGGAGTACAAGGAAAATGATTATGTAAAAACTTATGGCACTGGGCAATGGCATGGGGATGGGACATAATTTTCTCCGCTTGTTTCCAATTTGCCAGCTGATCTTTATGGACGAGCAAATGCTGCTGAATCGGTGCTGTCATTTCGCCGATAATCTTCAATTCCGCCTCGTGAAACAAATAATCAATCGTTAAATTGACCGTTCCCTCCAACGCGTTTTCAAGCGGCACAACCGCTAAATCGGCCTCTCCTTTCACCACTGCATCCATGCAGGCCGGTATCGTTAAATATGGAACTTTCTCATCCTCCGGAAAGCCGCGGCGGACGGCTAAATCCGTGAAAGTGGCCGCAGGGCCCAGAAAAGCAATTTTTCGCAATGAATTCCCTCCTCATTAAGAAGATTAAGAAAATTATGTATAAGAGAAGCCGGCTCTTATGCACCAGAGCCGAGCACTTCTACCGTATCGACAAACTCCAATTTTTTCAATTCCCCAAGCATTTCTTCAAGACCGATCGTCATCTCAGCCACATTTAAAGACAGCGTAACGTTTGCTCTCCCTTGAATCGGGATCGTTTGGTGAATCGTCAATATATTCCCATGATATTTTGCCACGAGCCTAAGCAATTCAGAAAGTGTTCCGGCGCGGTCCTCCAAATGAAAGAACAAGGTGATAATTCGCTCTTTCACTACCTTATGAAACGGAAAGACCGTATCCCGGTATTTATAAAAGGCGCTTCGGCTTAAATCGACTTTCTTAACAGCATCCCAAACGGAATCTGCTTTGCGGCGTTCGATCAGCTCTTTCGCTTCAAGCGTTTTCTTCATCGCTTCCGGCAAAACATCCTCACGCACAAGATAAAATTTTTGATCGAAATCTTTCTTTGCCAATAGCCTTCCCCCACTTTACTGCTGCCGATTACTCGACAAATTCAAACTCATACTTCAACAGCCGCACAGTGTCGCCGTCTTTCGCTCCGCGTTCGCGCAGCGCATCATCGACTCCCATGGAGCGCAGCTGGCGGGCAAAGCGGCGCACGGAATCTTCCCGGGAAAAGTCCGTCATTTTAAACAGCTTCTCCACTTTTGCTCCGCTGACTGCAAAGCTGCCGTCAGGATCTCTTGTAATCTCAAACTCAGCCGGCTGATCGGCATATTTGTACATGACGCGGTGGATACCCTTTTCTTCTTCCACTTCTTCCAGCGGAAATTCCGGTGTCTGCTCCACTTTATCCGCAACTGCAAACAGCAATTCCTTCAGGCCTTCGCGGGTAATGGCAGAGATTAGAAAAATCGGCGCTTCGTCTCCCACCTTTTTCTTGAACGCTTCAAGATGTTGCTGGGCATCCGGCATATCCATTTTATTTGCGACGATAATTTGCGGACGCTCCGTTAAGCGCAGATTATACTCCCGCAATTCGCGGTTGATCGCCAGATAATCCTCGTACGGATCGCGGCCTTCTAGGCCTGACATATCAATGACGTGGACAATCACACGCGTCCGTTCAATATGGCGCAGAAATTGATGGCCAAGACCGACGCCTTCATGAGCGCCTTCGATCAGCCCGGGCAAATCAGCCATAACGAAGCTGCGTCCATCATCCGTTTCCACAACTCCCAAATTCGGCGTGATCGTTGTGAAATGGTATGCGGCTATTTTCGGTCGAGCTGCTGAAACAACAGACAGCAGGGTGGATTTTCCGACACTCGGAAAGCCGACCAGTCCAACGTCCGCTAACAGCTTCAATTCTAATACCACATAGCGCTCCATTCCGGGTTCGCCTTTTTCTGACAGCTCCGGAGCCGGATTAGCCGGTGTGGCAAAACGGGTATTTCCGCGTCCGCCGCGTCCGCCCTTAGCAATCACCGCACGCTGGCCATGTTCAGTTAAATCAGCGATAACTTCCTTCGTATCATCATCTGTTACAACCGTACCAGGCGGCACCTTTACAACCATATCGGGGGCCTTTCGTCCGTGCTGATTCTTGCTCATTCCGTGCTCGCCGCGATTCGCTTTGAAATGACGCTGATAGCGAAAGTCCATCAATGTCCGCAAACCCTCATCAACCTCAAAAATCACATCGGCTCCCTTTCCGCCGTCGCCGCCGGCCGGCCCGCCTTTCGGTACATATTTCTCGCGGCGAAACGCAACCATACCATCGCCGCCGTCGCCGCCTTTTACATATATTTTCACTTGATCTACAAACATAAATTCCTCCTGTTTACATTAAAGCATCTGTGGCTGCTATTAAAGAACGACTACACAACCGCTTCAAATCGCATATCCTCACCGGTATGAGAATGGATTTTCCCGCGCTTTACATGCGGCGCCTTTAACAGCTGAACCAGTTCCATCGTCAGCGATCCTTCATCGGTTATTATTCCACTGAATTCAAAAAAGAAACGAACCCCGTTTGCTTCTTGATTGATCGAAAGATAGAGCCGGTTGTCGGCAAATTGTGCAATATGCTTCTCAATGGCGCCCAGAAGCGAAGCCATCCATTCTGTCAGCTTCTCATCATTTACGGCTATTGTACAATTTTGGTCTAAGATCTCATACTCCAGTTCAAAAGAATGGCCTTCCCAATTAAAGGTTAGGATCAATTCCGCGAAATTCGGCAAGCATAAATTGCATAAATGAGCTTCTTGGCGCGCCTGCACAATGGCCGTCTCAATGGCCCGCTCTGCTTCTTCTACTTTTCCAAGTGCCATAAAGCCTTTAATTAGCTGAATTTGATTCATCCAATCATGCCGGGCGTGCCGTATCGCCCGAATTACCGTCCAGTTTCTATTTTCCATGATTATTTCGCACAGGATTCCCCATGTTCAAAGCATATGAACGAACGCCAAGAGGGGGGAAAGACAAGTATACGATTCCTGCACTGCCTCCTCTCCCGAACAAACAACTGCAGCTGCTTATTTTCTGCCCTTATATTGCGGCTTTATATGCTAGTATAACAGAAATTAAGCAAAATAGAGATATCTATCTCCTATCCCCATCAGCCTTTTAGTCAAAATGACGCCGCCCAAACGTTTGGCATTACTTTCCGGCTAGCCGTTTGTTTCTTTAATACAAATAAAGCTCTAACCTGTTTGGTTAGAGCTTTACTAGCATCGATTTAGCACTTATTGAGCAGCAGGATATACGCTCACTTTCTTTTTGTCGCGGCCAAGGCGCTCGAAGCGAACCACGCCGTCAACTTTTGCAAATAGCGTATCATCACCGCCGCGTCCTACGTTTTCACCTGGATATACCTTTGTGCCGCGCTGACGGTAAAGGATGGATCCGCCGGTGACGAACTGACCGTCCGCACGCTTAGCGCCAAGACGTTTTGCGATTGAATCACGGCCGTTCTTTGTAGAACCTACACCTTTTTTAGATGCGAAAAACTGAAGGTCTAATCTTAACATGAGTTCCACCTCCTGTTAGTGAAAGTTAATGTTTATATGCTTGCTATAATCCCGTTCGATCGTCTGCAGGGAAACAACCATCCCTTCCAGCAGCAGTTGAACCTTCTCCTGTTCGCCATCCGGAATGTTTTCCGGAACGATACAGCGGAGAAACCCTCCATTCCTTCCTTGTTCGATTTGCAGTTTTGCCTCCGTTAAAGAAAGAATGGCATTCAATGCTCCGAAAGACACAGCGGTTGCCGCCGCACAGACAAGATCTTTACCGTATTCAGCAAATTCCGCATGCCCTTCCATGGTGAAAGAAGTAATCTTTCCTGAAGGACCATGCTTCTTTATAGTTACTTGAATCATAGGAGCATCGCCTTATGCGTTGATTTTCTCAATCACAACTTTAGTGTATGGCTGACGATGACCTTGTTTTCTGCGATAGTTTTTCTTCGCTTTGAACTTGAAAACCGTAATTTTCTTTTGACGGCCTTGTTTTTCTACCTTCGCTGTAACAGTAGCTCCCTCAACAATCGGGTTGCCTACTTTTACGTTTTCGCCGCCAACGAATAATACTTGATCAAATGTAACAGAATCGCCTGCTTCTGCGTCCAGCTTCTCAACGTAGATAGCTTGGCCTTCTTCTACCTTCACTTGCTTACCGCCAGTTTCGATAATTGCGTACATGACTTGCACCTCCTTAATGAACTCAGACTCGCCATTCGCAGGTGGTCTGCCGCAGGCAAACGCTTATACCTGTTATGAGCGGTTGTAGCACGGGTGCTACAAACAATAACATCAAAATCTTATCACTTACGCAAGCGGGTGTCAACACATTTCTGATCATTGATTCGATAGCTCATCTGCTGTACCGGCTCGAATGATATTTCCGACCGGCACAGGGCCATTGATCAGCCGGTACAAGATCCTTTTGTGCAGCAGACGTTCCAGCTGCTGATGGTATTCGTTTTGTTCTCCGGCAAAGACGGCTTTCACATCCGCTGTCACTTCCAGCAATATCGCCTCATGCTCATCACGCGCATATTCCAGCAGCTTGCGTTCCAATTCAAAAGCCATCGTTTCCGCACTTTTGACACGGCCGTTTCCACGGCAAACGGCACAAGGAACGGTGAGTGTTTCCAAAAGGGAAGATTTCGTTTTTTTTCTCGTAATCTGCATGAGTCCAAGAGAAGTGAATTCGCGCACCGTCATCGATTTGGGATCCTTTTTAGCCTCCGACTTCATCAGCCTCTCAATTTCCCGGCGGTCTTTATCGCTGAACATATCGATGAAGTCTATGATGATAATGCCGCTAATATCACGAAGCCGCAGCTGCCGGGCCGCTTCCCGGGCCGCTTCCTTATTCGTTAGTAGCACCGTTTGCGCCTGGCTGCTTTTTCCGGTGAACTTCCCGGTGTTCACATCCATCACTGTCATTGCTTCCGTCTTCTCGATAACTAAGAAACCGCCGCTCGGAAGCCAGACGATTCTTTTCAGGGCTTTCTCTGCCTGCCCTTCAAGCCCATTGGCTGAGAATATATCCTCGGCAGCAGAATGGAACGAGGCCGGCCATTGTTCCTCCTGATAGCGCCAGTCCGCCCTTAATTCAGATAAAAATTCACTGCTGTCACAAATCAGCTCTCCTGTCTTTAAAGCTTGCATCCGCGCAAAGGCTTCCTCTTTTAATAGTGGCTTTTCCATCAATAAAGCCGGCGCCTTAGCAGCAGAAGCTTTTTTCAGCAGCTGTTTATGCTGCTTCCTCAGCTCATTCCACTCAGACAGCAAGCGCTCTTCAGGCACTTCAAAGGCGGCGGTTCGAACAATCAGTCCTTCTTCCCCGCGCTTGTGCTGTGAAGCCCAGTCAGCAAGGCGCTGGCGCTTCTCCTGCTGAGCAACCTTTTTGGACAGCGCCGTGTAGCCTCCCTCAGGCAAATAAACGAGCCACTCTCCCGGCCACTCGATTATGGCGCTCAAGCGCGGCCCTTTCGTATCTGTCTCATCCTTAATGACTTGAACAATTATCTTCTGCCCTTGATGAACAACTTCTCCAATCGGCCTGCCGCCATGACCCGGGATCTGGTCGCGGTGCAAATAGCCGTTTTGCTCCAGACCGATATTCACGAAGCAAGCGTTCATCCCCTTCTCCACTTTTGTAATAACACCATAGTATGTAAAGCCGACGCGTGAAAGATGAGACGGCTGAAAGATATGAAGCTGCTCCAGGCGCCCGTTTTCAACAACCGCCAGCCGCTTTTCTCGCGCCTTTGCGCTGACTATCAGTGTGTGCATACCAAAAACCCGCCTTCTCCTCTTTTGTTCCACTTTACTCGGCCGGCGAGGATTCGTCAATGAATCGGCAGCAACTCAATCAGACGCGCCGTCGTTCTTTTTTCTGAAAAGTAGGCATGCAGCAGTTCGTTTTCATCCAGGCGCACGCGCTCTCCTCCCTTGATCGAGACGTAGACAATATGCTTTGTATTGCGGCGGAACCGCTCAAGCACCTTCCCGATCTCCAGCTCGCCATCAGCCGGCAGCGGCTGCAAGGCAGATGCAGCCGGCTGATTGCCATAATGCCTTTCCAGCAAAAAGCGGATGAACGTATAATGCTTCTCCTTCCACTCCCGCCAAAGAGCGGCCGCTAAGTAGAGCAGGACTAGCCAAGCCTGCAAGTGAAACGAAAAAAAGAGCAGCACCCCCGCTTGAAGGAGGACGAGCAGCGCCGCTGACGATAGAATCGTCAAATGAACCGCTGCAAGAAATGGTCTAGTCATCGAGAAGAACAGCAGCAAAAGCTTGCCGCCATCCAGCGGGTATACGGGCAGGAGATTAAACAAGAGGATGGCTGCATTAAACTGCATGAACGTATGGTAGACCATATCGGGAAGCAAGCTGAATTCATGCAAAAGCCAGGCGGCCGCAAACATCCAAAGATGCTGAACCGGACCGGCTAATATAACAAGCAGTTCTTCCTTTATCGGCCGATTGCCGTGCTCGTCCACTTCGGCGACTCCCCCAAAGGGCAAAAAGATAATCTGCTTAATTCTCCAGCGGAAGACATGAGCCATCCAGGCGTGGCCGAATTCGTGAACAGCAATAATAAAAAATATAAGCAGCAGCTCCCTAAAATGCCCTGTCCATGCAGAAACTGCAATCATAAGCCACAGAAGCGGATGCAGATGCACTTTTCTCAGCAGTTTATTCAAAAGGAATCACCTGATTCGGGTCAACAAATTGCCCTCCTTTTTTAATCGCAAGATAAAAACCTCCGCTGCCTCCATCTTCCCCCTGCTTCGCGTAAGCCAGCACACTGCCGGCTTTAACTTGCTGATAGGGCTGAACAGCCGTGGAAGTAAGATGGCCATACCATGACTCACTATCGTCAGGATGCTGCACGATCACCGTCTCTCCCAGCTCTTCCTTTTTCCCGGCAAAAATAACCGTTCCGTCCTTGATGGCCTTCACTTGTTCCTGCGGTCCGGTTTCTACGATAATGCCTTTTCCATTCGACTGAAAATCTTCCAGAATACGCCCCGATGCGGGCAGTGCATAGCCTTGGGGAGCCGCGGAGTCTTCTTTGTTGCTCCAGCCATCCGCAGTAAAGGGCAGCGGCTCTCCAAACGCCGATTCATACCATTCGGCTGCCTTGGAAAACTGAAATTCCTTCTCCATCGTCTTAGAAAACCACATCCGCCCCTCCTCAAGCACAGGTGACGGATGCTTGTACAGAATCGCCACGATCAGTAAAAAAGCAGCAGACGCCAGCACTTTGAACACAAAGCGCTCCAGGCTGAACAGCGGATGAATGTTTTTTGGCTCCTCATGCAGCGGCAAAAGCTCTTTTTCCTCTTCCACCTGAATCACTCCTCTTTCTGAACGGTTCTTACTAAAAGCTATGATGAACAGGCTGAAATAAGAAGCGCATTTTGCAAGCACCGTTTATTCAGGTTTTCTGCTGTGAGTTCAAGCCAGTCAAACAAGCCGGTTGCCTGTGTCTTGCCTTCGTCCCTTCATAAGCGAATCTTCCCCCAGCCTTGCGCCTCACCTGACAAGCATTTTCCATTCGGGAAAAGGGTCCTCTCCCATTAAAAAGAGCGCAGGCTGCGTCATTCTAGACACTGCCTGCACTCTGAGCTGGTTCAATCCTATCTTATTTGGAGCGCACACCAAAGAATTTCTTCAGCTTAGTAAAGAATCCTTCTTTCACTTCATCCAATTGCTGAAGAGGGACAGATTCCCCCAGAATTCTTCTGGCAATATTACGGTATGCAATAGAGGCGCGATTGTTTGGATTGTGGGCAACTGGCTCCCCGTTATGGGATGACTTGATGACTTCATCATCGTCCACAACGATGCCGAGGAGCTCGATGGATAAATGCGTGACGACTTCATCCACATCTAACATATCCCCCTGCTGCATCATATGATTGCGGATGCGGTTAACGATCAGCTTGGGTGATTCCATATGCTCTTCTTTTTCCAGCAATCCAATGACGCGATCAGCATCGCGTACGGATGATTTCTCCGGCGTCGTGACAATGATCGCTTTATCGGCTCCAGCAACGGCATTTTTGTAGCCTTGTTCAATGCCAGCCGGACAATCTATTAAAATGTAATCAAAATCTTGCTTTAACTCCTCCATCAGCTTCTTCATCTGTTCCGGCGTGACAGCTGATTTATCTGTCGTTTGAGCAGCCGGAAGCAGATACAACAGGTCGTTAAACCGCTTATCCTTCACGAGCGCCTGATGGATCTTGCAGCGCTCTTCCACCACATCCACCAAGTCATAAATAATGCGGTTTTCAAGCCCCATCACTACGTCTAAGTTTCTTAGACCAATATCTGTATCGACTAGACAAACTTTCTTTTCCTGCAGAGCAAGCGCTGTGCCTAAATTAGCCGAAGTGGTCGTTTTGCCGACTCCGCCTTTTCCAGATGTAACGACTATAGCCTCACCCACTGTAGCTTCCCCCTTTAAACGTAGAAATATCCGGTCTCAGATGCTTTAACACCTGCAAGCGGTCCACAACAATCTGGTTGGAATCATCTATGTAAGCACATTCTGTTTCCAAAGCATCCTCTACTTCATAGCGGTCGGGCGCACGGTTTAAGCAGCGGCTGATTCTCAGCTGCGTCGGCATCATTTGGCCCGCTACGACCACTGCTGCATCGTCTCCGTAGCAGCCTGCATGAGCCATGCCCCGCAGCTTCCCCATGATAAAAATATTTCCTCCTGCTCTCACCGTTCCTCCCGGGTTGACATCGCCAATCAAAAGCAAATGTCCCGGAACCTCCACGATCTGTCCCGAACGGACGCGCCCTGTATAGGAAACAATTTCGCTCTCTTCTCTCCAGCGTGTCGCTTCTTCCACGGTCACCAAATTAGATTTAACTTGCTCTACAACAAGATTTTGGCGTTTTCGAATGATCTCGGTAATTTCTTCTATATCCTCGTCTAATAAATAACGGTTTCCCGCTTGAACAGTGACTGAAATGATTGAGCCGTTTTCCTGGTCATTTACGGCATCCATTTTTTCCTTCAGCTCCTCCAATAAAGCATCATAGGAGCATTTGTCATTCAGATGCAAGGTCAAGCCGTCTTTTGTTCCTTTAATGACCACATTCTGTTTCGTCTTCATAGCATGTACTTCACCTCTGTTGTCCAAATAATTCGACAAGCCTTCTTGTTATTCCTCTTTTCTATTCCGGCATCAATAGTCATGGTACATGCGATCGAGCTTTTCAAAGGCTATCTTAATCGGAATGACAAAAATCAAATAGAATAAGAGGTTAAGAGTTAATGTCGGCCATAAGCGAATCGACAAGAAATCCGGGACCGTCAGCTCTGTCCGCTGAACAAGCACATTCAGCTGGAACATCACAAACTCCAAGAGAAAAAGACCGAACATTACGATAAACGCTACGATGAGTACATTGTTCTGCAGTGCTTTCACCAATTTCGATGTAATATACACAAGCAGCGGCAAGAAGAACATATAAGCGCCGAGAATGCCTGTGTAAAAAATATCAAACAGAAAGCCGAAGATGAACCCGTACTTGATCGCTGTATTGCGGTCAAAGAAAATGCTCATTAATAACAGACCCACCGCGAAAAAGTGCGGAGTGATTACATATTGGCCATCAAAGGCATGATCCGGAAACCATAGCATGAAGAGACTGTCACTGTAAAATAGCGCCGTCATGAACAAAGGAAGGAAAAGCCGCTTCACAGATTTCCCTCCTCAACATAGACTTGCTTGCGCTCTTTTTTCTCTGGCAGCACCGTTGTCATGCCGCGTTTGGCTACCATAACATGCTCCAGATCCCGCAGTTCAGCCGCCGGTTCAATTAAAGCCGTCTGCGTTAAACCAAACTGATCAGGCTTCAGCTTTTTGACCTTGCCGATAATCAGGCCTTTAGGAAAGACACCGCCTTTTCCTGAGGTCGTCACCGCCATGCCCTTCTTCACTTTGGAATCATAAGGAATTTTGGTCATCAGCAGGGTGTTCTTTTTCTTATCATAGCCTTCTATCAGCCCGTAAACATTTTTTTTGCCTTGAATGACAGCCGATACACGGTTCCGCGGGTCATGGGCACTGAGCAGCTGAACGGTTGAAGTGAATTTGGACGTGCTTTTGACTTTTCCTATAAGTCCCTTTGCTGTCATCACCGCCATGTTCGGCTGCACACCGCTCGCTTCTCCTTTGTCGATCGTGATCACATCAAACCACCGGTCAGGGTTTTGCGCAAGGACAGTGGCTTGAACCGGATCATAATCTGCTAAACTCTCTTTTTTTTCAATGATCTCTCTGAGCTCTTTATTATCCTTTTCTAAGCGGGTCACATCGCTTTCAAGCTGAGCCAGCTCATCTAATCGGACCTTCAGCTTTTCATTTTCCTTATATGTATTCCGCAAATTGCCAATGTCATCAAAAAAACCTGCAATTCCGCTGGCAGGCTTAGACACAATCGTTTGCCCCAAACCGACGACATCCTTTACAAATTGCTCCGGCCAGGAAATGTTTTCCCGATCACGAAGAGAAAAGCCAATTAAAGCAACAAGAACGATGATGCTGCCGAGAAGAATGATTAAACGCTTGTTTGTAAAAAAATGTGGCATACATTCCACCTCTGTATTTTTGCATTAGGTTAGAATCCGGCAGCAGCCAGCCGCTGCCGGATAACTGTTGGCCTTATTTGTTTCTGTTTTTAAATAAATCAATATGATCAAGCGCCATGCCCGTACCAACGGCCACACAATCTAGCGGATTTTCCGCAATGATCACAGGCATATTCGTTTCATTGCTGATGACCTTGTCCAAATTGCGCAACAAAGCACCGCCGCCTGTAAGAACAATTCCGCGATCCATAATATCGGCAGCCAGCTCAGGAGGTGTTTTCTCCAGCGTGCTTTTGACCGTATCCACTATAGCATAGACGGTATCCTTCAGCGCCTCTGCTATTTCTTCTCCTGTAATTTCAATCGTTTTAGGCAGTCCCGTTAACAAATCACGGCCGCGGATTTCCATATTTGGAATGTCCTCAAAATCACCCGCTGAACCGATTTCCATTTTAATCGTTTCGGATGTGCGGTCCCCGATTAATAAATTGTATTGTTTGCGGATATAGGCGACGATCGCATCGTCCATTTCATCCCCGGCCACACGCAGTGATTGACTCGTTACAATTCCTCCAAGAGAAATAATCGCCACTTCCGTTGTTCCCCCGCCGATATCCACGACCATGCTTCCCGTTGGTTCCCATACAGGAAGATTGGCGCCGATCGCGGCCGCAAACGGTTCTTCGATCGTATAAGCATCGCGAGCCCCCGCCTGGCGAGCGGCATCAATGACAGCGCGCTCTTCCACAGCCGTAATTCCTGAAGGAACACAAATCATCACGTAAGGCTTGCTCGCAAACATGCCTTTGCCGTTTTTAGTCGCCTGTTTAATATAATATTTAATCATAGTCGCTGTCGTTTCGTAATCCGCGATGACCCCGTCCTTCATCGGACGTGTCGCTACAACATTGCCCGGTGTCCGGCCAATCATTTTCTTAGCGTCGTTACCGACCGCCACGATTTGCTTCGTATCAGTTTGAAGCGCCACAACTGACGGTTCGCGCACGACAACCCCTTTTCCTTTTAAATAAACGAGCGTATTCGCCGTTCCTAAGTCAATTCCAAGATCTCGGCTTCCAATTCCAAACATACAGGTATCTCCCTTTCTTAATCCGTTACTTTTATAGTGATTGATCCAACCTAATTATTTGCTTTTTTCGACATAAACAACTAGTAAAAATCATAACTTATATTATAACTTAATGAAAAAAAAAATCCTAGCATTATAAATAGCCTTTTTCTTTCAAGCTGACATATTTTTTGTCGCCGATAATTAAATGATCCAGGATCTCAATGCCGAGAATTTTGCCGCATTCAGCCAGCCGCTTCGTCACATCGATATCCTCTCTGCTTGGAGCGGGATCGCAGGATAGGGACCATGCGCCTTCTTGATGCTTTATCAAGGGTCTCACAGCCCCCTCCTCAGAACCGTACGTACGTCTTTCAGCGTATACGGCTCGCCGGCTGATCATCAGGAACTGCTTCTCAAAACGATTGTGATGGCCTTTAGGTCACATAGCAAGCCGTTTGTTTCTTCGCTGGCGAACCCGCTCTTGTCCGATCCCTTTTCTTTTATAGAAAGGCTCGCTTTATACATAGGCGACAGCGTTTCGAGAAGATCTCCCTATAACGTCTAGCTGATGAAATGGATTCTTTGCCATATTCATGACTCCTTTCATTGAGACGTTAATACCAACCTGTCCCCCTTCCCCATGCTAAACTCATTACAAGCAAACGTAGGGTACTACGGGGACTCCGTTGCCTTATGTGAGATTCAAACAGCTTCCCGTTAGAAGCCTTCTTTGCTGAACTTCACACTTAGACAATCCCTGCATTATGCCGTAATTTTAGAAGCGTGATGGACAGGTATCCCTTTCGACGGTTTCCTCTTGCTTGAGGATTGAAGGACAAACCTTACGATGGACAGGGCTCCGGTGATGCCCAGCAGACGCAGCCGCGCTGCGTCTCCCATTTCATCCTCGCTGTCTGCCAGCTGCCGCAGACAGCGGCGCATCCGCCGCTCATTCGTCTAGGATTCAAGCAGTCTAGCTTTTACCATACATCACTTGGTCTGAAGAACGGACTCGACACGGCAGCCGCTTTGTCGTCTCTTCTCCTTTTCACATCATGCTTTGTTCCCTCTGCAGGTTTCCCTTCAAGGTAAGATGCTGACCATGGAACATTGTAAGGAGTTCCAGATTTCCTTGGAAATCGCTAAAATTACACACCTTGCAGGCGCACACCGGATGGATGATTATGCAGACAGATAACCGAAGCAGCCGAGCGGCGGAACGCTTCTTTGAAGTAGGGTAAGAACCCGGCGCCTTGCTTAATCGCTTAAGCAGGTTTCCGAAAACTCCCCTCCAAACCGCACGTACTCCTCTCAGAGTATACGGCTTTCCATTTACCTCCCTAACATGCGGACCCGCTGCTTTCGTCAGATGGTTTCCGGCTGCAATTGGATATCTCATAGAGCCGTCCGCTCCATCCAATTGGTCATTAATCGAGGTAAACTGCTCTCCTTCGCCATGCAACAGGCTTTCCCTAATTCGGACTACTATGAGAGCTCCGCTGCCTTATCAGATATTCAGACACCAAATGTCATAGCCAAGCCATGGGCGTTCTGACTTAGGCAATCTCCATTTAGACTTTCAGGAACATCGCCCTCATGATGTCGGATGTGACGTTCGCTCTTTCCTTCCATTCGGAAGCTGGCTGAAATGGTATCACTCCGTGTTTCTCGAAGCGCTTTAAGAAACAGGCACATTTCAAAACAGCGTCTACCATTGCCTCCCGCTGCCGGATCCGTCGTCCGCCTTGAGCTATCATTCAAGCAGTTTAGCTTTCATCCTTATTCATGATCTCATCTCGCCATTCAGTCGTGCTTTGGCAACTAAGCAACTTATGGCTTTTCCAACATGCTGCGCTCCCCGTCCGGTTTCCCTTTCGGATAAGTTGGCTGATGATAGAGTCGGCCCTTGTGATATTCCTCTACTGTTTTGCGAAAACAGATTTCCCGAAAACCCTTATGGACGCACGACTTCTCTTGGATGGACAATAGAGGCATTGAGGCTACCGATAAAAATCGTTTGCTTGTGGAGAACTTGATTTTTGGTGTTGAGGTATAAGCATACGAAGTGTTCTTGGGAGAGGAACCTCATTTCTTCCATTACATAGTTCGCCCCATCTTCCGGCGAACGGATGACGTAGCGGTCTTCAAACTTTACATGGCTCATGCGCCGGCCCAGCTCTAAAGCAGCCATAATTTGCACGGCCTTGGCTACTCCTATTCCTTTAATGGAAGTGATTTCTTCTAGCGAGGCATCCTTTAGCATTCTTAATCCTTCAAAGGTGCTTAATACGCGATTGGCCAGTTGCAGCACAGATTCAGCTTTCGTTCCTGTACGTAAAATAATCGCCAGCAATTCATGGTTTGAAAGGCTCTTCGCACCTTGGCCAATCATTCTTTCTCTTGGACGTTCCTCCGCTGGGACATCGCGGATCATAAATGTATCCTTTGGCAAACTTCTCTCTCCTTTCATCACTTTTGAGAAGAAGAGGAACACGCCGGTCCGTTCCAGCCGAACCGTTTGAGCTGTCTGTACACAGAGGCAATCGGAAGGCCAACGACTGAGAAATAATCGCCGGAAATATGCTTCACAAATGCGGCTCCCAGCCCTTGAATGCCGTACGCACCCGCTTTATCAAACGGTTCACCGCTATCCAGATAGGCCGCTATTTCCTCATGTGACAGCTCCCAAAATGTGACATTTGTTTTTTGATAAAACACGTGCTTTTGTTTCCCTTTCACCATGGCTACGCCTGTGTAAACGGAGTGCTCACGTCCGGATAATTGAACAAGCATGCGCTCGGCATCGCGCCGGTCTTTCGGCTTGCCTAAAATGTTTCCATCGAGAGCGACGATCGTATCCGCTCCGATTACTATGCTGTTTTCATGATTTTTCGCCACGGCCTCTGCTTTCAAAACAGCAAGCGCCTTGACTGTTTCTTCGGGGGGCATCGGGGCGGAAAGCGATTCATCCGCTTCACTGACGATAACAGTAAACGGGACGTTCATTTGCTTTAGAAGCTCTTTTCGTCGGGGAGAACCGGAAGCCAGAATAATGTCAGTCAAAACCAATCACCTTTCTTCACGCGAAATATAGAGGGAGATACCGTCCTCATCTTATCAAAATTATCACCTGGCGACAAACCTTTCCATTGTAAAAAAACTCTAAAGCATCAAGAATGGGGCGCCGTGTAAACAGGCACCCCTTTCATATTAACCTATTTCCCCTGATAAACAGCCAAAAAAGCCAACAGCTTCTCCTGCGCAGCTTTGGCGGCTTGCGGCTGATCGCTTTTGGCTTGTATGAGAGCGTCGGATAACAGTTTTTTCAAATGAGCGGATTCTTTCTTGCCCGTGGCAGCCTTCTCCAACTGCTGTTTTGCCTCCTTCAGCCGGCTTTGGTCAACCGAATGACCCGCCAGTTGCTTCGCGCTTTCTTCTGCGATAAGTGAAAACACATCGATTAGCGGATCGGCTTCGTTCGGAATCGTATCCGCTGCTGCAAACGTCTCTGTTTTCGCAAAGACGTTCGCTCCCTCCGCCTTGTACGCCGCTCCGACAAACTTGGCCGTTTCCATTTGCTCGGCTACTCCCAGGAGGAGCACGAACTGGCCTTGGCGGCTGACGATATCCGCTGGGATTCCCCGGTTTCTCGCTTTCTCTTTCTCCGCTTCAGCCCCTTCTTTCGTGGAGAACACCCCACCTTGAACAATCGCCGATTCAATCACAGGAAGAGAAGACGCTTGCTGTTTGGAAGCGGCCGGCGGGGCCGGAACATCCGGCTTCTGCCCCGCTGGCTCTTTTAGTGCCGCCTTAGGCGGGACTTCTTCTTTATTCGTGATGATCTTAATCATTCCGTATCCTAGTAATAAACCGATCAGCACCGCGCCGATAATCGTCAGCAGCAGCCGGCTCACCACACGTTTCCTGCCGTGCTGCTTAGCAAGCGGCGCTTTTAAGGTTAATGCTTCGTCCTTCTCTTCTTCTGAGGCCAGCACCCACTGAAAATCTTCCTCTTCTTTTTGCGGCTCGGCCGCCGCGGCGCTTTCCTCTCCTCCCCGCCTCCAATCCTGCACGATTAATTTCTGCTCTTCTCTTTTCGCTTTTTTCTTTCCGCCGACCTTCAATAAGATCGTTTGCGGCTTGTTCGGCTTGTCCACCCTGATCACTCCTCCGCCTCTTTCAAACTGTGTTCATGCTATCATAGCCGAAAAAAAAAAGAACAAGACTTTTGTCGTCCTGTTCATGAAAGTTTTCGGCAAAATTATTTATTTTTCACGTTTTCCGCTTTCAGCTCCGCAATCGGGACCGGCCCTTCGATCACACGGTCTCCTTTCTTGTGGGAACAAAGTGCTTTCGTCTGCCCGCGCAAGCAGACGGCCACGATTTTGTCTCCATTCGCCACCGCATAAGATTCATTGGAGGGAGAAAGGAGCTTGCCGGTGAACGGATCTTGAATCGGTTCTAACATTCCTTCTTCATAAAGAAGGGCATAGGAAATGTTTTCAGGTGCCGCTCCGGTGCGCGCCCATTGATCCTTCACATACAGAGCGGCCGCCGATTTCAGTGCCAAAGCATCCGCTGCAAATGCCTGCTCTTTCGACTTTTCTATCACTCTTCCGATGCCAATAACGGCGATAGCCGCTATAATTGCCAATATCATCACGGTCGCCAGCAATTCAATCAGCGTATAGCCCTTTTGATTTCTCATTTATCCAGCCTGACAAATGGATCCAGTTTTTTGGCTGGAGCAGGGGAATCCAATTTCGGCTGGTCCTCCAGCAATTCAGCCAGTTCCGGCATGTAATAAGCTGCCACCGTCAGCTCACACGTCAATGCTTCCGCTTCTCCCGTCAGCTCTTCCTTTTCGGTAGGAGCGGTGAATTTCATTTGCTCCACTTGCAAAATTCTCGTTTGCTGCTCCAGCTTTTTCAAAAAAGCTTCCAATTCAAAATAGCTGGGCGATTCAACGGTGAGCTGAGCCGAGATTTTTTTAATGCCTGCAGGAAGAGATTCTGGCTTTCCTTCGTTTTCTTCCGCAACCGTCTGTGCGTCTCCTTCAGTAAACTTATATTCCAGTATTAAGCTGTTAGAAGAAAGCTCGGCCTTTTCGAAATCAAGCAGCATTTTTTCCGTCATCGGCTTAACGGGAACTTGAAACTGCAGGCCGGCAGTCACAATCCCGCGGTTCGCAGGAGAATCGTCCGCCTGGCCTTCAAGGGCTTCAATCCTTTTCTCCTCTGCCTTGAACTCCTGCTGCTTCACTCGAATATCCAAAACAAGCGGCTTGTAAACGGCGTAGTAAAAATAGACGGACGCTCCTAAGAGGAATAGGGAGCTTACAAGGATAAGAATGATTTTCCGGCTTTGAAATAGACTCACTTGTTCTTCTCCCCCCGCTGATCCGTCGGTTTAAACACAATGTCGTATTCCGCTACATACCTAGGCAAGATATTCCACTTCTGGGCGATCTTCTTCGCCTCTTCTTCCTCTTCCTCGATTGAGGTTTTCATGGACACCATTTCAGCGGAAGCAACCCAATCGGAAGCTTTCAAGTCGTTTAAGTAATAGGCCGCCTGCCGGGCGCTGTCGAATTGCACCGTTAACGTCATCTTCTCTGTGCTCGAATAATCGAGTGTTTGAAAGAAGCCCCGCTCCGGCAGACGTTCAATCAGATGCTTCAGCACCGGAGCTAGCGGCTCTTTCTTCTGCTCGGCCCAGGCGATGGCTTGTTTCAGCTGCTGCAAGCGCTCCTCGTCTCCGTCCGGCTCGTTTCTGCTCATCTCCAGTGTTTCCCGCAGCTGGCTTGCCGACTGCAGCCTGGATTCCACCAAGCTGAGCTCATTCTTTTTCATCTGAAGCAGGAGATAACCGCCGACTAAGAAAGCCAGAAGCAAGGCAGCCAGAAGAACAGCATAAAGGACAGGAAAGCGCTTCTTCTCTTTTTCAGGCAGCAGATTAATATCAATCAGCAATGCTCACACCTCTTTCAAGCCAAGACCGACAGCCGTATAGAAAGCACCCGGAATGGAATCACCTGATTTATCCGCCACATCAAGGCGCCCGTCGTCCACAACTTTCAGTCCTAATGTCTCTTCTAAGTAGTTCTGCACATATTCCGTCTCTGGATGGTCGCTGTTTAAGAAAGCCTTGTTCAGCTGAACCTGCCCTTTATGGAGAGAGTTTTCATAAAAGCCAATGACATTTTCTACTTCCTTCAGTGCATCCATTAAATAAGCCGTCTCCTGATTCCGCGATGGATCCTCCGGCAGGAGCATGGCCTCTTGAGGAAGCTCAATCGGCACGGGCTTAATAAATTTCGGACGGTGCTCGTGGAAAATCGAAATCGTCAAGAGGTTTTGCTTTAATTGCAGCAGCATTTCATGATCAGACCGGCTTGTCAGCTCTTGATAGTAGTACAGCCGGTACAGGCTCAGCGGCCCGATATCCGCTGCTTTCGGCTTCAGCTTAACCTCCTCCAGAAGCTGGCTAAAATGCCGCACTCTTTCTTCAGGCGCCGCCACCAGCAGCACATCCTTTTGTCCATCGCGCTCGCCGACCACCACTGCGTCAAAAACCGGCTCTTCAAACGGCAAATGAATGGTCGTGCCGATCTGCATAAAGTAATAGTTTTTCAGCTCATCCTCTTCTATCTCTTCTTTCAGCCGCTCTTCCTTCATGGCGATGTAATGATCCGGGACGATGAATCGGGCTTCCCGCCGTTTGATGCCCCATTCATCGACACAGTTTTGCAAAATGGGGAGGAGAGCCTCATAATCGATGATTTCTCCGCGGCGGATAAGGCCCTCCGGAATAATGCGCTCCTCCGCCTGCTGAACAACCGTCGGAACCGTCCCCCTCAATTCAACATACCGAATGGCATAGTCTGTAAACACTAAATTCACCGTTCTGTCTTTTTTGGAAAATAATCGCCTCGCCATGCCGGTCTCTCCTTTTTGTGCATTCGTGAATGTTTATACAAAAAAGCTGCTATACCAAGATAGAAGCGCCTCGCCTTTGAAATATACAATCATCGCCGCTGCCGCGATAAACGGGCCAAATGGCATCGGCTTTCCTCTTTGGACCAGGCCGAACCCCATTAAGACCAGACCGATCACCGCACCCAGCGCACAGGATAAGAAAAAGGTAAGCAAGACGCCTTTCATTCCAATGACAAACCCAATTACAGCAAACAGTTTAATGTCTCCTCCGCCCATTCCGCCTTTGGATGCTAACGCAATCAGCAAAAGCAGCAGAAAGCCCACCGCTCCGCCGGCCAGCGAATCCCACCACGGCTCCAGCGGCCGGATCATCCGCCCCACTAGAAACAGCAGAAAGAAAAAGAGCAGCACCTTATCCGGTATAATCATATAGGCTAAATCCGATACAACGATAATCAGCAGCAGCGAAATCAGCAGCAGCGCGATCATAAAATCCGTCGTCAGCCCAAATAGCTGATAGGCATATAAAAATAACAGCGCCGTCACCAGCTCTGTTAATGGATACAGGGGCGAAATGCGCGCGCGGCATGCGCGGCACCGCCCCCCCTGCATCAAATAAGAAAACACCGGAATTAACTCTTTCGCCCGCAGCGTATGGCCGCATGCCGGACAAGCGCTGCGCGGCCGCACTACCGACCGGCCCTCCGGCACCCTTAAGCCGACAACATTAAAGAACGAGCCGAAGAGGAGACCGTAGAGGAAGATTATTAAATTCATAGCTTGTTATATAAATTACTTACCTCCATCGGTAACTGCTGCTCTTTTTAAATCTTTCTGCTCTCCGCTTATTCCACGTGTTCCATTTGTTAAAGTCACGGTATAATTGTAACTTTTTCCACTCTTCGTTATTACTACTTTTGATTTTTCTTTGTCGTAACCTTTCCCATCCGGATCTTCCATTTGGTCAATGAGCCCTTCATCAATCATTCTTTCCAATGTTAAAGTTTCTTTTCCACCTTCTTTTATCTCATTTCCATTTCCAGCGACCCACGTTTTAGCAGAGCTGATCATTTGCTGGGCGTTAGCGACATGGGCATCCTTCTTCGTATTATCAATCAATCCGCCAATCGCCGGGATGGCAATGGCTGCGATGATCGCTAAAATTACGACAACGGCCAAAAGCTCGATCAATGTTAATCCTTTCTCGTTTTTCATTCTTTTTTTCATGGCTTGAATCATTTTATTTCCTCCCATTTTGAATTTTTTTCAAGCTATCTCTCAAACTATGTTAATCGTCGATCTAGTAAAAATCAACTATATTTTGTAAAAATTCTATGACTGTTGTACTGCATTAAAGATTTCAAACATCGGCACAAGGATGGAGGTGACGATCGTTCCGACGATGGCGGCCAGCACGACAATCATCAGCGGCTCAATCAAGGATTTCATCCGGTCGGTTGCGGCTTCGACCTCCTTTTCATAAAAATCGGCCACTTTGCCGAGCATGGCATCCAGCGAGCCGGTTTCTTCCCCGATGGAGATCATGTGATGAATTAAAGGCGGAAAGGCCCAATGCTTCTTCATCGGTTCCGTCAGCGATCTCCCTCTTTCTAAGGAGTCCTTAGACTGATGAATAACTTGGGCGATTACCTCGTTTCCGACAACGCGGCCGACGATCTCCATCGCCTGCAGAATGGGAACGGAGTTGGAAAACAGCGAGCTTAGCGTTCTCGTCATCCGCGCCAATACCGCCTTTTGCAGCAGCGAACCGAATACCGGCAGTCTCAGCAGAAAATAATCGAGATAATATTTCGTTTCTTTTCTTTGTCTTGCCGCCCAGACAGCTGCCGCGAAGAGAAGAAACAAGCCGAGGATGACATACCAGTAGCGCTGCATCCATTCGCTCGCTCCGATGACAAACTTCGTGATGGCCGGCAGCTCGCCGCCAAAGTCCGCAAACATATCAACAAATGTCGGCACGACGGAGACGAGCAAAAAAGTCACAACGCCTGCAGCAATCAGTCCGACAACCGCCGGGTACATAAGAGCGGATACGACCTTTTGCTTCGTGCGGTATTGGCGCTCATAATGCTCCGCCATATCATCCAATGTTTCATCCAGACTTCCGGTTGCCTCCCCCGCCCGCAGCATGTTGATAAACAGCGGTTCAAAAATCTTTTTCTGATGGGAAGCGGCTTCTGAGAGGGGCCGTCCTTCCCTCAGCTCAAGCTCGATCTGCTTCAGAGCTTTTTTCAGCGCTTTGCTTTCAGTCTGTTCTGAGAGAATGACCGTGGCATCCACTACGGTGACGCCCGCTTGAAGGAGCGTGGCAAACTGGCGCAGGAAGATGACCAGATGCTCCAGCTTGACTTGACGGCCTATCGTAATGTCTTTCGTAAAAATCGTTTCGGCCTGCTGCTGAATTTCCTTCACGCGAATGCCGCTCTTTTGCAGCTTAGTTAACGCTTCTTTCTTCGTATCCGCGGTTATCGTGCCCGACTTCTTGCCTTTCCGGTCTCTGCCCGTATACTTAAACTTAGCCATATCACTGCTCCTTTTCCTTGATGTAAGGAAGAAGAACCTCGCGCGAAAGAATGCCCTTCTCGTATAGTTCCTTCATGTGATCGGTCATCAGCTGCATTCCCTGCGCCCGGGAGGTTTGCATAATGTTAACGATTTGATGCACCTTTTCCGAACGGATTAAATTGGCGACGGCCGGATTGTTCATCAGCACTTCCACCGCTGCCCGCCGGCCCTTCTTATCCGCCGTCGGAAGCAGCCGCTGAGAAATGACGGCCCCAAGCACGGTCGCCAGCTGAATTCTGACCTGCGGCTGCTGCTCTGCTGGGAAAACATCAATAATCCGCTCAATAGTCGCCGGAGCGCTGGAGGTATGTAAGGTCGCCAGCACCAAGTGGCCGGTCTCTGCAGCTGTAATCGCCGTTTGTATTGTTTCCAAATCCCTCATCTCACCGACTAATATGATATCGGGGTCTTGACGAAGGGACGCCCGCAAGCCTTTGGCAAATGTTCTCGTATCGTGGCCGACTTCCCGCTGATCAATTAGGCATTTGCCATGACGGTGCAAGTATTCGATCGGGTCTTCCAATGTAATGATATGCTTGCTTGTTTCTTTGTTTAAATAATCAATCATGCTCGCCAGCGTTGTTGATTTGCCGCTGCCAGTGGGGCCGGTGACAAGCACGAGTCCTTGCGGCTTTTCGGCAATAGCTTTCAGCGAAGCCGGCAGAGCTAAGTCCTCCAGCGAAGGAATTTTCGTCGGAATAACACGGATCGCTAAGGAAATGCAATTGCGCTGATAAAAAGCGTTCACACGAAAGCGCGACACTTTCGGAATGCCATAGGAAAAATCCAGCTCTCCCTGTTCCTTAAACGTCTCCCATAAGTGGCCGGGAATCAGCGCCTTCGCCATGCTTTCCGTATCTTGCGGCGAAAGCGCTTCTTTGCCGTAGCGCTTTAAATCCCCGTGAATGCGGAAGACCGGCGGCGAACCGACAGTCAAATGAATATCCGACGCCTGCAAGTCAAAGGCCGAACGCAGTAAAAACTCAATCTTTTCTTTCATAGCATTACTCCATTAGCGCGACGCGAAGCACTTCTTCTGTTGTCGTCATTCCTTGCTTGACTTTCAGCAAGCCGTCATCCAGCAGAAAAATCGTTTTATCTTTGCGCGCGGTTTCTTTCAATTTTGCTAAGGATTCATCGTTTAAAACTTGTTTCTTCATTTCTTCCGTTACCGTCAGCACCTCATGTATCGCAACCCGCCCTTTATAGCCTGTCATATTGCAGGACGCGCAGCCGCGGCCGCGAAGCACTTTATCAAGCGTCAGTCCCCTTTTGCTGAAAATCAACTGTTCCCGTTTCGTTGGCTCTTCCTCCCGAGCGCAATCACGGCATACCCGTCTTACTAGCCGCTGTGCTACAATCCCAACAATGGAGGACGCCACTAAAAAAGGCTCTACTCCCATATCGATCAGCCGGGTAATGGTGCTGATTGAATCGTTCGTATGAAGTGTGCTTAAGACTAAATGTCCGGTTAACGAAGCTCTAATAGCGATTTCTGCCGTTTCTTTATCACGGATTTCCCCAACCATGATGATGTTGGGGTCCTGGCGCAAAATCGAACGCAGACCGGCCGCGAACGTTAACCCGACATGGGGATTGACTTGGATCTGATTGATGCCCTCCAGCTGATACTCCACTGGATCTTCTACGGTAATAATATTGACCTCTTCCGTATTCAGCTTATTAAGTGCCGCATACAAGGTCGATGATTTACCTGAGCCGGTCGGGCCGGTAATCAGCACGATGCCATTCGGCTGCTCAATCATCTCTCCAAAGCGGCGCAAGTTTACTTTATTAAAGCCGAGCTGCTTTAAATCATTGAGTGCGCTGCTCAAATCCAATATCCGCATCACCACTTTTTCTCCAAAAATGGTCGGCAGCGTCGACACACGCATGTCAATCGGACGGAAATCCACATTCGTTTTAATGCGTCCATCCTGCGGAACACGATGCTCGGTAATATCGAGATTGGCCAATATTTTGATTCTCGCAATCAGCATATTTTGCATGTGCTTCGGAAGCTGCCGTTCCGTCCGCAGCATGCCGTCTATGCGGAAGCGGATCAATAGCTTCGTCTCCTGGGGATCAATATGAATGTCGCTCGCTTTTTCGGCGATGGCATTGGACAGCAGCTGGTTGACGAGACGCACGATCGGCGAATCATCCTCCAGCACCTCCTCGCTCCCTGACTTAGTCTCGCTATCGGGCTGGATCAGCTCATCAAAGCTGTCGTCCATATCGTAATATTTATTGACTGTCCGGACGATGTCATCCTTGGTTGCGATCGCCGTTTCAATCTGAAATCCCGTAGACAGGCGCAGATCCTCAATCGTGTAATAATCCATCGGGTCCACCATCGCCACAAACAGCCGGTTTTCTTCTTTTTTCAGCGGAATGATCAACTGGCGTTTCGCCATCTCCTTTGGAATCAGCGTCAGCAACTTCAGATCAATCGGATAGCGGTACAGGCTGACATGCGGAATGCCCAGCTGGAATTCGAGAACTTCAATTAATTGCTGTTCAGTGATGTACCCCCGCTGCAAAAGTGCATCCCCAAGCTTCTGTCCTTCCGCCTTATCCGCCAGCGCCTGCTGCAGCTGATCCTCTGTTATCAGACCCGCATCCACAAGCAGGTCTCCCAGTCGTTTTCTTTGTTTGCGCATGCTCATTCATCACCTTTGTTCCGGTTTTGCCTTCTCTTCATCTGCCGCTTGCTTGCTTTGATTCTCAAAGCCCGCTGGCTGCGAGCGTCCCTTTTGGCTGCCTGCCGGCTGCTGATCCGTTTTTGGCGCTGGCACAGCTTCTTCTTGTTTCTCTTCCGTCTGGCCGGAAGCTTCATCTTTAGGCGGCGGCTCCTGCGAGCTATGCAGCTCAATCCGGTGAATGGGCGGATAAAAATCTTCGGCAATTCTTTCTGTCTTCCGCTTACCTAAAGAGCCGATCCGCTCTCTATATACCTCGACCGAAACCCCTTTTTCCCCTGTTTTCTTCACCGCCGTCTGCCCATAAGGCAGGGCGGGGGTGAAATGCAGAATCGTCTTCGGCGCATAGGTTTGTTTATTTTTGATGATGGCTTGATATGTATATGAAAATGGAACGCCTTTCAATGCGCCGTACAGCTTGCCGTTCACTGTCTTCCATTGCAGCGTATAAGGCAAAGGGTTGTTATTCATGAAAATAAAGTCCTGATCCTTCTCCCGATCCACCCTTGCTTCATATCCTAATTCCATATAAGCCGGCAGCTTAGTGCTTTGGTTTTTCTCAAGAATCAGGAAGTTGGTTTTCAAAACGATTTGGTACAGTAAAGAGGACAGCGTGTTTAATGCTTCTTCGTTTAAATCCGCGTAACCCGCTTCATCGATCCATTCATTGAAAGAAAATACTTGCTTCGGTTTAAACGTAAGCGCTGGCTGCTCTTCCATTAACGGCTGCAGAGCTTCATCGGCTGAACTGGCTGCCACGAATGCTTCGGAGACAACCGCCTGCTTGCTCTCATCGTTTAAGTAATTGGTCAAATCTATGACGGATTCGCCCGGCTGCAAATACGCGGCGATATCCTGAAGATCGCTGTAAAGAGCGTCAAAATCAAACGCCGCTCTCTCCAGCTCCGGAAATTCCAGCAGAATCTCCTCTTTCACTTGTTCTTTCACAACATGAACAGCTAATAAATTTTGCTCGCCGGAGACGGCTTCATTCACTGACGCCTTCACGGAAAAACGGAACAGCGAAAGATCAAGCGGCACCGACTTCTCAACATATTGAAGAATCAGCTTTTTATTTTTCGCCCACTTATCAATTTCCTTATTGACAAGCTCGGCGGCGTCCAGTTTTGTTTTATTCGCCACCCCTACGGGTCCGATGGCCGTCCCTTCATCAAAGCCGGCTGCCATGTTGAACACTTTGCCATAAACATTGGCGCCATAATATGAAAAGCTGATTAAATAGGCCGTAATCAAAGCTAAAATGACCGATATCTTTAAAGTGCCTTGCCCTTTCACATTATGACCCTCCAATCTTGATTAACCTTCTGCACTCATGCTTACATCCACCAGCACTTCTGGCCCTGCTTCTCTAGCGGATTGAATATGCTCCTCTGTTAACACGGTTCCTTTGGGAATGAGAAGCGCTCCGTTAAGATCTACAATATCTTTCGTCGCTGTTTTGCCAATTAATAAAGCATCCTGCTGCTTTTCAATCGCCGCTAAGCTGTCTTCTTCGGCTGCTTTCTCTGCTTGACGCCCTTGCTGAAGCGCGGAGGCTGCCTCTTCCTTAGCGATAATAACGTCCTTTCCATATGTGATGACCAGCTCTGAATCCAGCGCCGTTAACTGCTCATTCACCGTTACGTCAAGCGTGATAATGCTGCCGGTATCTTCATCCACCACATATTCCTCGGCTTCGCCAAGCAATTGGCCTTTGCGGGTCATTACGCGCGTATTTTCAATTTGAACTTGACGGTTTAACAATTCTTTCGCTATCGGAATTTCATTTAAATCTATGATGGCTCCCTCGTTTTCAATGGTCAGCGCATAATCACCGATGCCAATGACCTTTTGGAACGGAATAGCTCTTCCTTCTGCTTGCCACTCTTCATGCTCTACGGTAAAAAAATCGACCCGGCCTTGATCGGGGTTAATGATTAATGATTTCACCCGGCCCAGTTCCGCCCCGTCTGCAATACTAAAAATGGGGAGGCCTTTAATTTCTGCACTTTTTTTCATATTTCCTTCACCTATCTATACGTTTTTTTTATTGATCACTGACTGTATAAGCTCAAGCTCTGAAAGCACGACCGGATAGCGGGCGAGCCGCTCCTTCAATTCATTGGCGAGCTCGCTGGCCTTCTCTGTCTGCTGATGTTCAATGTAGTATGAAAGCAAGCCCTTAGCCAGCGTATAATAATCCCTGTCATGAAGCGGCGCCTGCAAGTACCGCTTCATAACTTCCTCCACTTGTTCAAAGGAAAGCAGCTCTTTTTTAACCTCAATCTCTTTCCTAATCATTCGCAGCCAGCGAATATCCAGCATAGGAATTTCTTGCAGACCGCTTGGCTCACGATCCATACATACCGCTAGCTCGCCAGCTGAGACGATGGTCTCCTCCGCTGAACGCTCTTCTTGCGGCTGCGGCCAAACGTCCGGCTCTTCCGCTGAATCATCTTCTCCCGGTGCTTTTGCTGTGAACTCCTCCAGCTCGTTAATATATTCACATTCAGCGGTTGTGGCTTTTTCTTTTTGATTCTCTCCAGGGGACTCCTCTGCCCTCTCATCAAACCGCTCTTCTAAATAGACACCAGCCGGGGACTTTCCGCTTGCGTGCGGTTCGTCCCGCCGAACGTCTCGTTCTATCGGCTCTTCTCGTTCTGCAACTGTTAAGTCTGTCAGCTCCCACTCCGGTTCCTCGTCGGCGCCAGCTTGTTTCGGTTGATTCTCTTCCTCTTTGATCTCATCAAACAGCTCTTCCAAATAAGCGTCAGCTTCAGGTTCCCCGTTTTCTTCCGGTTCATCCCGCTGGTCGTCTCGTTCTGCCGCTGTTAAGTCTGTCAGCTCCCACTCCGGCTCCTCTTCGACGCCAGCTTGTTTCGGTTGATTCTCTTCCTCTTTGATCTCATCAAACAGCTCCTCCAAATAAGCGTCAGCTTCAGGTTCCCCGTTTTCTTCCGGTTCATCCCGCTGGTCGTCTCGTTCTGCCGCTGTTAAGTCTGTCAGCTCCCACTCCGGCTCCTCTTCGACGCCAGCTTGTTCCGGTTGATTCTCTTCCTCTTTGATCTCATCAAACAGCTCTTCCAAATAAGCGTCAGCCGCAGGTTCCCCGTTTTCTTCCGGTTCATCTGAGGGTCGCTCCTCGAGAGAACCATGATTCCCCTGTTTGCTGGAACTTGCTTGAACTTCTTCCGGCTGTTCTTCCTTCATCTCGCCCACCAGCTCTTCTAAATAAGCGTCAGCTTCACCCGCTTCTTGCGGCGCTTGTTTTAGATCTGCTGGCTGCTGCTTGGCTGTTCGGTTGATTTGCTCCTCTTGAGAAGCTTCCCACATCGATTCAATGACATTCATTTCCTCTTCACGATGAGAGAACGTGAACGGTTCTTCTGCCGAAGCGTCCGGCTCTGAGACGGTCATTCGTTCTTCGCTTTCAGGCTCCTTCATCTGTGTGCTGTTTCTTTCCTGAATCGGCCCCCTTTCCATATCGGCCGCTTGGATTTCTTGACCGATCGCTTCATCCGCTCCCTCTTCCGCTATTCCTTCTGTAAATCTTGCATTTTGGCCGATATATTTCTCTGTCACATAAGTAAACACGATCACAAACAAAACCGACAAGAGCGCACTTTGCCAGAACGGAACGAAGGGCATCGATCCTAAACAAACCCCTGCACTAAGTAGCGCGAACAAGATCAAAAGTCCTTTCCCCTTCATATTCAGATCGATGGGAATCCAAGGAATTAGAGGAATAAGTAGGCAAAAAGCAACAATAAACATTACCAAAATAGTCATCAGAACGCCTCACACGTAGGAATATATTATAAAAATAGAAAAATATAGTACTTTTAGATTAATGAAACTACGAAATATTGTATAATAAATTCAAGAATTTTGAAAGAAGGGAAAGATCAATCCGTTGAAATTTGTCCGAACTTGTGAAAAAGGTGTCACATTATTGGAACTGCTGCTGGCGCTTACGATCCTATCAATTGTTCTGCTGAGCTTCACTAGATTCTTTTTTCAAGCGGGCACGTATAATCAATCTAATCAGAGTAAAACAGTAGCTACCAATGTGGCGCGAAATGTGCTGATGTATATGGAGAAGCAGCCGTTCATTAAAGTCCGGCATGATTTCGGCCCCGCCCTGCTGGATACAAAGAAAAGAAATGACTATGCGTACGAGCTTTATCTCTGCGGCAGCGGCTATCAGTACTTTGAACCGAATAAACCAAAAAACGCCGGCTGTAAACCGATCTCAATCAATAATGAAAGCTATCATGTCAAAATTTATCCAGAAAAGATGGATGAACCTGAAAAGAGGAAATATTATATTCCTATTACGGTGGAGGTGAGCTGGGGAGCTGATGATAAGAAAACAACAGCCTTGGACGGCACAATTAAAAGCGAAGATTTGCGATAAAGGCGGAGTTACGCTAGTGGAGCTTTTACTCACCTTTGTGATTATGGCCCTTTTAACACCTGTTGTATTTAATGTTTTTCAGACCGGTCAAAAAACGTATATTAAGCAAAATGCCGAAGTGCAATTCAGAGAAGATGCCGACTATGCGGTCACTATGGTGATGAATGAATTCTACCGGACGGCTTTTGACTACGTAGATAATAGCTGCGGAGATAATTGCATTCGGATCGTAGATTCAAAGGCGCTCGATGTAGAAAAGCAGGCTTCCAGCGCATATTACAAAATCGAAGAGCAGGAGCAAGCTGAAAAGAAAACGATTTCGATCGCCCTTGATAACGGTGTTCTGGAAATCGACGGAGCCCCGCTGGAAATCAGCTCAGATCTCACCGGGTCGTCCATCTCTTACAAATGCGGCGCGGAAGAAAAAGATCAAGGCTGCCGATCGGGCATTATACAGCTAAAGCTCCGGCTGAGCGATGAGAAAACGAATCAAAATTTGATTCTCGAAAGCGAGTTTGGTTTTTAATGAATAAGGTAAGCAATGAAAAAGGAAACGCATTGATTACCGTGCTTCTGATCACGGTGATCTTTACCGTTCTTGGTCTTTCGATTCTCGCTTCCACATTAGGAGGCACCAAGCGGACAGCTGTTCGTGAAGAAGATGTGGATATCACATATGAAGCAGTGAAAGCGATCGATGACTTTACTGCAGAGCTGTCTCGGCGGCTGCAAAAAAACCAATACGCCCTTAACCAATTATCTCCCGGAGGATTTACGACCTCATTGAATAACGAAATGAAGGATCTGATTGCCGATCAAGGATATAACGCCCGGCAAGGAATCGAATCGTTTAAAGCCTCCATTGTTCCAAATGAGAAGATCAATGAAAGCGAAACGTTAACGCGCGTCGTAGAAGTGGAAGCTACGACAAAGGCCCAAAACAGCAGCGCTAGCCGGACCGCGGTCAAACGGCTGATCCTCTCCCCGCTGCCAAGCTTTCTAAAGTATGCGCTCGGCTCACAAGATGGGAATTTGGCATTAAAAGGATCTCCCCATATTGCCGGAAATATTTTCGCAAATCATTTAGAACTACAGAAGGAAGCGGAATATGTAGCGGCGTCACAGTCGATAAAAAATAAAACGATTGACACCCATCGGCCTTCGATCGTCGGTGATTTATATGCAGGCGAATATGATGAAAGCAAATTCAAAGCAAAAGATATGCTGGAACTATTAAGGGAAGATAATTTCTATCATGGCGAAATCCCTGATTGGAAAAATGACAGCCAATATCAAAAGATCGATTTTTCAGCTTCTTATAAGGAGGAGCGGAATCGCCGTTTCCTGAAAAACGGTCTTACAGAGACTTCAGCCGACGGTCTTCTAGAGGGGAAGGATCTATCCTCCGTCAGCGGCGTGCCTCCTGAGCTTGCATCACAAATTACAACAGATAAGGACGGAAATGAGAGTCGGCCTGATCCATTTAAACTGGTCAATAAAAATATCCATAAAGAGCTGGAACTGGATGGGAATTTGCTGATCACGAATACAGAAGAAATGAACCTCGATACGTTGCGCATCAAAGGCGATGTCAAAATTGTCGCTAATGAAAAACTGACCATCGGAAATCTTTATGTAACAGGCCGTTTAACCATTATTAACAATCCGGGAAGCCAGCTTGTGATTTCCGGTGAGGCAGTGGCTGAACAAGCGGTCTCCATTGAAAACGAAGGGGTTTTCCAAACAAATGGAAAGCTCGCTGCCCATGAGGATTTATCCATTGAAAACAAAGGAACGATGGAAATAAACCGTTCCGCGGCTTCCAAGCAGCGGCTTTCGATCAATAATGCAACAGACGGAAAGCTCATTGTAAAAGACGCCTTAGCCAGCTTAACCTCCCTTTCCATTCAAAACGAAGGAACGATGGAGATTCGCTCAGAAAAGCAAGCGGGAAACGCATCTGACATGCTGCTGCCAACCGAGGAGAAGAAACGGCGCAATCTTTACACGCAGCAATCGCTGACAATCCGCAATCATGGCAAAATGACCATTGAAAATAATCTCTACATCCAAGGAAAAGCGCCAGCCTCGGAAGAGAATACTTTGCGGATTGAATCGACCGGATCTATGGATATAATGGGAGACATTTTCTCGGGCGAGTCTGAATGCACTGGCTGTGGCACTTCCTCCATTATTGCCCGGAACAGCAAATTGAGCTTTGGTGGGAATCTCTTCTCAGAGGGCAGTTTGATACTCCGGGGCGACCAAGCAGATCCAAAAGGAGAAAACGACCACTTAATCGCAAACGGCGTAATGTACGCGAATGACGAGACGAAAGTATCCAATTTGAACATTAAAGGAAGAAGCAAGGGCGGAGAGGAAAGGCAGCTCATCCTTCTGTCACGAGGAGATCTGTCCATCTACCGCATCAACGAGTTTAGCAATTTTGCAGATCCTAAAGAACAGACGGAAGACTACTTGCCTCCTCCGCAATCTGGCATCGAACCGTTGAAAGCCTTTTTCTACACTGATCAAGACGCAGAACTGTACGGCGTCGGTTCCCTATTCTACATTAAAGGGGGACTATTCGCGAAAAAAAACTTGACCATTAACGCGATTCGCGGCGAGATGGCGTCAGAAAAAGAGCTCCTGCGGACGTATGAGGATATGGATCATTATTATTCCCGTTTTATCGTTGATTACAACGAGGATGTGCTGCTGCAGGTGATTGACTCCTTGCCTAAGGTGGATTATTTATCGATCTACAGCGGTGAATTAACGGTGAATTAAGAAAAGGATGGAGCCTCTTGGCTCCATCCTTTTCCGTTACCATTTGCTTTCGTCAATTTCTCCGTCATCCGATCCGCTTCCTGGCGTCTCTGCTCCTGACTTTTGTTTCACTTCAAAAACAGCTGAATCTCTTTTTTCGCTGCCTGCAATCGGCTGATTATCTTTATCATGTTGCTTGGCGATAACCGTTACCGTTGTGGCGCCTGTACGATTTTTGGCGTTTTTAATCAGCCACTCCCCTTTAGCATTTCTTCCAATTTGCACGACACCTGGCTTGGTAGCTGTTACCGAGTCGATGATGACATTTGTGGCATCCTCCGGTGTAAGCTCAATAAGATCCTTGATTTCCACCCATTCGTTTTGATCAGTATAATCATATTGCGGCTGTTTGAAGGATAGACCATCCAGCTCAACAAATGGGCTTTTGACCACAATCGGCACCGTAATGCGCACCTTCGGGTTGGCTTTAGATGTGATGATCATCTCCGTTTTGCCCGCGGACTCGCCGAGAATTCTGTTATGATCCACTAATGCGGCGACGCTCGCATCCTTAATACTGGCCTCCCAGCGTTTATCTGCGGCATCCTGCGGCAGGACAGTCACCGTGAAAGCGGTCGATTCCCCCTCTAACACTTCGATCGGGTTAGGCATCACTTGAATTTCTTCCACTTCTTTCTTGATCTCTACCGTCTTCTTAACTGGTTCCTCAGAAAGCGTAAATCCGCCAGCAGTTCGTACGTGAATGTCCATTTTTCCTGTATAAGAATCCGGCACTGCCACTTCTTCTTTCGGATCAAAAACTTTCCATTCCGTAGCTCCGTTCTGATGCACGATGCGATATTCATATTGGACATCATCGCCCGCCACAATATCGCTTACTTGAAAGGTGACAGAACCGCTCGCTTGACCGCCATCCTCTATCACGCGGCCGCTCTTGCGCTCCTTCACGACGAAATCCGTTTGCATCTTGAGTATGGCAGTTGAATCATCATAATAAGTGATCTTGATTTGCTTGTCTCCCTTGGCAAACTCCATTCCTTTCACAGGCTTATTTAATAAGCCATCGTCATTTGGATAGGTTGTTTCCGCCAGCACCTCTCCTGATGAAGGGTTGATTTTTTGAATTTTCCCGGTGTAATCTCCTATATACTTGCCGTGAGAGTCTTCAAGCATCACTCTCATGCTGATGCGCTTCGAAGAGGTCGTAAGGGCATGTGAGCGCGCTTTAAAGCGGGAATCATAATAATGAATATCGGCGCGCGGCATCGTGACATAGCCAATCGCATAATCCGCCTGCAATTTCACTTGGACGTCCGTTCCTTTTGGCACAAAGGTTTCTCCTCTGTAGGAGAAGACTTGATTGATTGTTATTTCGGCGAATCTTTTTCCGTCTTTTATAATTTCTTTTACGGTCCCTTCACGCGGATTCATCGCATTATCTGCTAATCGAATCCCGTCCGGCAGGGGCTGATCTATTTTTATCCGGCTCAATTCTCCGGCTGCTTGTTCCGTCGTTTCGTTGATCGGGTTCAACTGATATCTGACGGCAAATTGGTTGCTTTCACCGTTTTTGTTTCCTTTCTTCCATAAGTGATCAGCTGAATACATGGAATTGCCGGTAATCTCCACGATATTATCAAAAATAGGCGCCGTTTCATCTTTGATTTCAACCTTAATGGGCTTATGGACGATGGATTGCATCTTGCCTTGGAGATCTTGATAAGTCAGCTCGATATCGTTAAACGTATAGGTCCCTTTCTCCGCAAACGTCAGCGGCAGAGAGGACTGGATCAGCTGCGGAATCGGCGCTTTATTCGGCGGATAAGTAAAATTGAATTTAATATGAGCGACATTTTTATCATCCACATAAGCATCCGCTCCTTCCGCCACCTGCACTTTCCCTCCAAACGGCTTCAAATCAACCGCAATTTCTCCGCTGACTGCGGGATTGTCGAATTTTTTGGCAATATCCGCAAATACATTACTGATCGTATCCGGCTGCGCTTCTACCGCATATCCTCCCGTTTTTCTTGACATCTCGTCGAGCAGCTGATAGTTCACTTCCCCTTCTTTAGCAAAAGCGATGCTGTACATCGTAATTCCGCTCTGTCCGAGAAGATCGGCTGTTTTTCGCGCTTCTCTATGGATGATCTCTTCCACCGGACGGTAGTTCCATTGCTGCCACCCATTTACATAGCCGATTTTATTTCTGTAATAATCCAACATGATTTCATAGCGGCGCCCCTTATATGTTAATGAAGTCGGTTCTCCGTCCGTTAAGAAGACGATATATTTGTTGCTGTCCCTTAATCTCGTTAATTGCGACATCGCATACTCAAGCGACTGGCTATAATTAGTTCCGCCTTCACTGAAATAATCAAGATTGTCTGCGATTGCCCGGATGTTCGCCAAGCCTTGAGCCGGCTTTACTTCTCTCCCCCACCAATCTTTTTTATCGCTGACGTAGCTGTCAAATGGAACGAAGTAGTAGCGGTCCTCGGGCATCTGATTGGCTTCAAAGAATTGCAGCGCATTTTTCAAGGCATTTTTGGCGCTTGTTTCCTTTTTCATCCGTCCAAAATCCTCTTTCATCGATCCTGAGGTATCATGAACAAACACGACATCAATCGGCTTTCTCACTTCATTTCTCGCCATTCCTGTTGGCTTGATTTCAAAATCCAAGCGGCCCTTTGCCAAGTCATCAATCGGTTTCACATATTCAGCCGCGGATGGCGCAGCGGAGAAATCGACCCCAATATCAGACGGTGCGCCTTCTTTTACAGTGATCGTCACCGGAGGATGCGTTTGAAGAACATTCCCGTTCACCTTCAGTTTCATTTGATGAAATGTATAGGCGCCTTCCTTTTTGAAAAGCAGCGGCAAAACACTGGAGTACCTTTCATGCTCCGTATCAAACGACAGGGAGAATTGTCTGCTTTCGCTGTCTTCTCTTAAGACATTCCTGCCAGCCGGACTGCCATTGAGCGTGACCTCATCTAAATCGATGATGACTTCTCCTTTAACTCCTGCTCCTCTGTCTGCGGTGATCTCTTTGTAAATGCCGGGATCATCCGGCCGGAAGACTTGGCCGCCTGTTTGGGAAGAAAGCTCTTCTAAAAATCTGGAATGCGAGGAATGGCTGCTGCTGTTATGTAAAGCGATGCTGTATACAATAATATTTTCCTCTTTTAATTGCCGGGCCAGAGCTAATGCGCTTTCTTTATTACTTCTTCCTTTTGAATTGCCGTCTGAAAGAAAAATAATATATTTCGCATTATTGCTTCCATTGTTTAAAAAAGAGCGCGCTTGATTGATACCGGCTTGATAGTTATTGCCGCCGGAGCTGTACTCTTCCACCTCACTGACAGCCTTCCTGATATTCTCCAGCCCTTCTGCCGGCCGCACTTTCCCTTTATGGCTGACTTCAGAATCAAACGGCACAAAGTAGAAACGATCCTGCTTATGACCATTTTGGGTAAAATAATCGACCCCGTCCAGTACAGCCGCCTTGGCAGCTTCGCTCTTTCTTTGCTGATTCACTTTCTGATGCATCCATTTAGACGTTTCTTGAACGAATGCGACATCGATCCCCTGCCCGCCAAGCGAGTTAGAAATATCAACATTTAAAGAACTCCTCGCACCCCCGGCAGTAATGGCAACTTCATCAGCAGAAGGCCTCACGCTGAAACTCGCGGGATGATTGCTTGCGGCCTCCCCTTTAACAGGCAGCGGAATATATTGAACAAACGAAAAAATCAATAAAAATACGAGAATACTTTTGAAGTTACAGAATGTATTCATCAGCCGCTCCTCCTTAAGACTTAATCACTTTCTCCTGGTATTTTTATTATAACAACCCTTTATTTGGATTGATAGTTCCTTTTTACTATTTCCGCTGCTGTTAAAAAATGTTCACTTTATGATTGGGCTGCCGCATACTTTCTCACCTCGGAAATGAAATACAGCGAACCCGTAATGACAAATACTTCGTCTCTATGTTCAGCCGCTGCGATGTCATCGAGCCATTGCGGCCATTGCTCCACCCATTGGTGTTTCTCAAGAAACGGAAGAAGGTCTTCACGGCCTGCTGCCCGCGGAAAATCAAAGCTTGTTAACAGCACCGAATCCGCGGCTTCGTTGAGCAGCGAGATCATTTGATCAAGCGGCTTATCTGTTAAGCCGGCAAACAGTGCGGTGATGCGGTAATTCCCATAACGCGCCTGCAGGGATTGCACAAGCGCTCTCATGCCCTCCTCATTATGAGCACCGTCAAGCAAAACAACCGGGTGATCTGATATTTGTTCCATCCGCCCAGGCCAATAAGCCGCCTGCAGCCCTGCACGAATATGCGACTCTTCGATTAAAAAAGCGAAGAATTTCCGCAAATAGTGAAGCCCCATCAGCGCGACCGAAGCATTCTCTATTTGATGGAGACCATTTAAACCGGTGCGGAGATCCTTCATATTGGAAAAAACAGAGGTAAAGTCAAAGCTTTCTCCTGCCGGCAGTGATTGCTGCCAAATCCCTTCAAAATGCTCACCAGCCTGGTAGGCAGAGGCTTGCACCTGCTTGGCTTTTTCTAGGATCACCGCCCGAGCTTGCGGCTGCTTCACGCCGCTGATAACCGCAACGCCATTTTTGATAATCCCCGCTTTTTCATGAGCAATCTCTTCGAGTGTCTCCCCCAAGTATTGCATATGATCCATTCCGATCGTGGTAATGATCGACAATAGCGGATGAATCACGTTCGTGGAGTCAAGACGGCCGCCAAGGCCCACTTCAAACAAGACCACATCG
Organism: Bacillus xiapuensis; assembly: GCF_002797355.1. Taxonomy (GTDB): domain Bacteria; phylum Bacillota; class Bacilli; order Bacillales; family Domibacillaceae; genus Bacillus_CE; species Bacillus_CE xiapuensis. Next base: position 2,071,698 of record NZ_KZ454939.1, read on the forward strand.
ACCGGATGCACATGTGCAAAATAATAGATAGCCATCGCAGTAATGACTTCGAATTCGCTTGGACCGCCAAGCTCGGTCGCTTCCAGCTCCTCGGCAAGCGGTTTGACTATTTTCACTAACTGTGTGATTTCCTCATCGGAAATAGGGCGGCCATTGATGCTGATCCGCTCATTGAATTGTTCTATATAGGGAGAAGTGAAAGTTCCTGTTTCATAGCCCGCCTCCTGCAGCACGGCCCGCATATAGGCGACCGTTGAGCCCTTTCCGTTCGTTCCGCCAATATGAACGGCTCTCAATCGCCGTTCCGGATGCCCCAGTTTCTCCATGAGCCACTCCATCCGTGAAAGTCCAGGTTTGATGCCGATTTTCAGCCGGCTGTGGATCCACTCGATTGCCTCTTGATAATTTTCCATTCTTTATACCTCCTTCATTGATAGGGAAAGAGGCTGACCCTATCGTTCTGGGACAGCCTCCTTCAAACAGCTTCCATAGCCGTGCGCTTATTGTTTTAACTCTTTAATACGCGCTTCTACAGCGGCACGCTTTTCAAGATAATCGTTCTCTTTGGCCCGTTCTTCCTCTACCACTTTTTGCGGCGCTTTGCTGACAAAACGTTCGTTGCTCAGCTTTTTTTGAACGCGTTCGACTTCGCTGTTCCACTTCTTCCACTCTTTCTCTAAGCGGGCGATTTCTTCTTCAATATTAATTAACCCAGCAAGCGGCAGGAATAGCTCCGCTCCTGTCACAACAGCTGTCATCGCTTTTTCAGGAGCGGCGGCATCGGTGGATAAAACGAGTTCCTCCGGATTGCAGAAGCGTTCCAGATAAGAGCGGTTTTCTTCAAGAACCGCTAACACCTCTTCATCCTTCGCTTTGATGACCAGCTTGATTTTCTTGCTCAGCGGTGTATTCACTTCCGCGCGGATATTGCGGACCGAGCGGATGATATCCACAAGCAATTTCATATCATTAGCCGCCTTTTCATCTGACAGCTCCGAACGCACCTGCGGCCAAGAAGCCGTTACGATCGTCTCGCCGCTATGCGGAAGGTTTTGCCATATTTCCTCGGTAATAAACGGCATGAATGGGTGCAGAAGACGCATCGTATGGTCAAGAACATAAGCCAGGACAGAACGAGTTGTTTTCTTGGCTGCTTCGTCCTCTCCATACAATGGCAGTTTCGCCATTTCAATATACCAGTCACAAAACTCATCCCAGATGAAATTATAGAGCGCGCGGCCGACTTCACCGAATTCATAGCGGTCTGCAAGTTTTGTCACGGTTTCAATCGTTTCATTTAATCTCGTTAAAATCCATTTATCCGCCACAGACAGCTCGCCGCTTAAATCGATTTCTTCGTGCGTTAATCCATTCATATTCATTAAGGCAAAACGCGAGGCGTTCCAGATTTTATTAGCGAAGTTCCAGACGGATTCCACTTTTTCCACAGAGAAGCGAAGGTCTTGGCCCGGCGAGCTTCCTGTTGATAAGAAATAGCGCAAGGAATCCGCTCCGTATTTTTCAATAACCTCCATCGGATCCACGCCGTTTCCTAGAGATTTACTCATTTTGCGGCCTTCAGAATCACGAACGAGTCCATGAATTAAGACATCTTTAAATGGCCGTTCTCCTGTGAACTCCAGCCCTTGAAAAATCATGCGGGAAACCCAGAAGAAAATGATGTCGTAGCCGGTTACAAGAGCGGCTGTCGGATAGTAGCGTTTGAAGTCCGCCGTCTCTTCATCCGGCCATCCCATTGTAGAAAACGGCCATAATGCTGAGCTGAACCACGTGTCCAGAACATCCGTATCCTGTTCCCAGTTTTCAATATCCTTCGGTGCTTCCAGACCGACAAACACTTCGCCCGTTTCCTTATGATACCAAGCCGGTATGCGGTGTCCCCACCAAAGCTGGCGGGAAATACACCAGTCGCGGATGTTCTCCATCCAGTGCAAATACGTCTTTTCAAAGCGGTCCGGAACAAAATGAACCTTCCCTTCCTGCTGCTGCAAAGCGACGGCTTTTTCGGCAAGCGGCTGCATGTTCACAAACCATTGTGTGGACAAATACGGTTCCACCACCGCCCCGCTTCTTTCTGAGTGGCCGACGGAATGCATATGCTCTTCGATCTTAAACAGCACGCCCGCCTCCTGCAAATCTTTCACAATTTGTTTGCGGCATTCAAAGCGATCCATGCCTTTATACTTGCCGGCAAGGTCATTCATCGTGCCGTCTTCATTCATCACAAGCACACGCTCTAAGTGATGACGGTTGCCGATTTCAAAGTCGTTCGGGTCATGAGCTGGAGTAATTTTCACCGCCCCGGAACCGAATTCCCGATCGACATAGTCGTCCCCGACAATTGGAATTTCGCGGCCGACAATCGGTAAAATCACGGTTTTTCCAATTAAATGCTTGTAGCGCTCATCTTCTGGATGAACAGCTACGGCCGTGTCACCGAGCATCGTTTCCGGCCGGGTCGTGGCGATTTCAATATGGCCGCTGCCGTCGGCTAGCGGATACTTCATATGATAGAAGGCACCTTGAACATCCTTATAAACGACTTCAATATCGGAAAGAGCCGTTTTCGTGTCCGGATCCCAGTTGATAATATACTCGCCGCGGTAAATCAATCCTTTATTATACAGGGTAACAAATACTTCGCGAACCGCTTTAGACAGCCCTTCATCCAATGTAAAGCGCTCGCGGCTGTAGTCCAAACCGAGACCGAGCTTCGCCCATTGCTGACGGATAAACTGCGCATACTCTTCCTTCCATTTCCATGCTTCTTCCAAAAACTTCTCGCGCCCCAGGTCGTAGCGTGTCTTTCCTTCTTCGCGCAGCTTCTGTTCTACTTTTGCCTGCGTAGCGATTCCCGCATGATCCATTCCAGGTAGCCAGAGCACATCATAGCCTTGCATCCGCTTCATTCGCGTTAGAATATCTTGCAGGGTCGTATCCCACGCATGCCCTAAATGGAGCTTTCCCGTCACATTTGGCGGCGGAATGACAATCGTATAGGGCGCTTTCGATTCATCGCCTTTCGCTTCAAAAAACTTGCCTTTAATCCACCAATCATAGCGACCTTGCTCAATCGCCTGCGGATCATATTTGGTTGGCATCGTCAATTCATTATTTTCCATTGATATTCCTCCTTAATTCGAGCTTCAGCCGTATTTCTCCACAAAAAAACCCCTCTCGCCAAAAGGACGAAGGAGTATGTTCGCGGTACCACCTTTTTTCGCGAATGGCTTTACGGCGCATTCGGCTCTCAATCCAATAACGGCTGGCAACCGGTCTCTGCTACTTGCGATCGTTCACAGAAACAGCTCGCGGGTGACTTTCTGAAGGGGCATTCCGGAAAACTTCTCAGCCATGAGTCTTCCTCTCTGAAGGACGTGCCTGTCCTCATACTCTTCCCGGTCTTAGCTTTTGATCATGTTATTTCTATAATAACGAAAAACAAGCCATTCCGTCAATCTTTCTTGTCATGTTTTCCCCGTTTACTCACTCCTTTTCCCCTTTTTCATATAATGAAGGGAAAAACAATAGGCAGGTGGCATCAATGAAAAGAAGATATAATCCATATAAGCTTCCGCCATGGCTTCGAACTTGCCGGGCCGTCTGTTACCAGCTGTGCATTCCATTTTGCATTTTCCAAGGGCTGCGCACGATTTTCTTTCCGACCACCTTTGACGTAATCCTGCTCTCTCTCTTCATCCTATTGGCCGTAGCCCTTCACCTCGAATGGATTTAATCGACTCAACCCCCAGTTAGCAGTCCCTGCATGACAATAAGACGTTCCCTCATTGCGGAACGTCTTGTTGCGAATCGATTTGGATGACGAAGTATTCAATATTTTTCAGCTGCCAATATTGCTTTTGCAGTTTTCTTGTCCATTGCTGCTCGCTGTATTTTTTAGGATTCGTGAAATAAGTGCTGAGGGTTTGGAACATGGCTCCCGGATAGGCGAGGTAGCTTTGGAACAGAAGGCGCTCCTCTTTTTTCAGCGGCAGATGCTCGATATAATGCTGCCAATGGCTCACCTCGGCATCTGCTTTCTTGGGAGAACTCGCCAGGACTCCAGCGAAATAGGGAACGAGATCATGAACCGGGGTTGCGAGGCGTGACCGCTCCAAATTAATGAAATAACCTGCTCCTTGACGGTCAAGGAGAAAATGATCCGGCGCCAGCTTCCCATGCACCTGAACCGTCCGTGTCTTTTCCTGCTCCTTCGTCTCTTCCATCCATTCTTTCAGCTTTTCTTTCGCATAAAAATAAGCCATTGAAAGATCATGATAGTATAAACAAAACAGCAAGCCAAACGGCGGCATATACGTTTCTTTTTCCACTAAAGCAATCCATTGTTCCAGCTGTGTCTCCTGCCTCTCCCAAATGTCTTTAGTCCGCTCGTAATGCTCCTGCCTCTCTTTTGGGCTGACAGGCACTTCTTTGGAGGACAGAATGTGCAATCTGGCTGCTTCGCGGAGCAGCTGTTTTTCCTTCAAGATGACATCCCTTTCCTTACTTCCTTCGATCCAAGGCATTAAATAATAAAGATGATCCCCTTGCAAAATTCCGTATCGTCCATCCCTTGCCGGATATACAGGAACAAAGTGATGATAGCCCGACTGATACAATCTTTGCATACTGTGAAGAAAATCCATTCCGCGTCCAGCCGGAATTCTTTTCAAGGCAAAATTCCCTTGATCCGTATACAGCTTCTGCACGCGGCCGAATGATTCTACATATTCCGGCTGGAGATTATAGCTTTTCCATACAGCTGAATGAGGCTGTTCCACATGCTTCACCTGCTTTATACAAAAATAAGGCTGTCCCACGCTGAGACAGCCGGAGCAATCATTGATTGGCCGTCTGTTTGTATGGAATGTAAAGCACCTGGCCTTCCTCAATCGTTTGATTCGTTTCCAGCTTATTTTCGCGAATAATTTCTGAAACTGAGATTTCATAACGCTCCGCCAAGGTCTGCAGCGTATCGTCCTTTTGCACGAGGCAAACCTTCCATGTCACCGCTTCCTCCTGCTCTTTTCTTGCAAAGAAATCAGCAAGCGACATAGTTTCCGTTTTCTGCAGACTAAAGGACTTTTTCTTTTTTGGCTCTTCCTCTTCAGGCAAAGTCTCTTCCGCTTCTTCTCCCTGAAGATCAGCCATGGCTTCCGCCGTCTCTTCACTGTCATCTTCCAGCTTAAGCTCCAATTCAAGCGGAGGCTCTACTTGTTCAAGCTCAACGACTGCTTGAGGATCTAGCTCCTTCCGCTCTTTCTTTTCCTTTCTTCTTTGAATTGCTTGAAGCAGCTGGGCTCCGACTTCTTTATCCTCTTCTGCAGGCTGGCGTTTGACCTCAACCGAAAAATCCGCTGCTTCATCCCCTGAAGTCTCTTCCTCGGAAGAATGATCCACTTCCAGCTTCAACATGGAGAATTCCGGCTCCACGGCTGGTTCCTCCTCTTTTTGGACGATCGTCTCTTCCGGTTCATCTTCCGGCTGGGGAGATGCTGTTTCCTGTGCTCGCTGGGTTTGCTGCTCTCCATAAATACCGGAAATCGACAGATCCACCGTCAGCCGCAAATGCGCTTTTTCAGGCAGCTCATAATCAAATGAATCGATGTATATTTCCACATCCTCCATTTTCTCAATTCGATTTTTTGGGATGGTAATATCAATCGGGAACTGATGAAAAAACTCGCATTCGTTTTCACTGCGTTCCAGCACGTGCTGCACATATTTCAGCGGCTGCCGTTCTGGCTCCTCATTCGCTGCTTTGGCCGGCTGATATTCGCCGGAAAGCTCTAAATAGCCGTGCATTCGGATGAATTGATTCTGCTCTTCCATCTGGATTTGCGGATCAAGAGAAATCGAATAAAGCTCCTCTATCTCTTGCCCTTTATCAAACCAAACTGTTTCTTCTAAAGAAAATCGTAAATACGACTGATCTTGAGAAGTCACGCTTATTCCTCCCTCCGGTAAATAAAGTTGCCCCCTGTGCCACTATTTCTCTCACAATTCGAATGTATGCCGGGAAGGGAAGGAATATGCCCGTTAGCGTTTCTTCAGAAAATAAGCCGTCAGCGGAGCTAATAAAAATAAAATAAAAAATACGCGAAACAAGTGGAAGCTTGTCACCGCCGCAATATCAGCTCCGGCAGACATCGCTGTGACCGCCATCTCCGCCACTCCTCCCGGCGCCAGACTAATAAAAAGATCGATAAACGAAAGGCCAAGCGCCGAGGAGAAAAGGACGGCGAGACCCAGACAAAAAGCCACAAGTCCGCCGTTTACCGCGATCAGCAGGGCTAAATTTCTGGCGGAGAGCGTCTTTTTTGAAATGTTCATTTTCATTCCTAAATACACACCTAAGATGACCTGAGCTGCGTGCAAAGGAAAGCCGGATATGTGAAACGTCTCTCCCCCCAGAAGGTTCCAGCAGACTACGGCGATGATCGGTCCGAGCAAAAAAGGCAGCGCAAGCTTTAACCGCAAAAAAACTATGACCGTGACCGCTGCTAGTGAGACCAGCATGAGAATGGCAGAAGCAGGCAAAGAAAATAAAGCTGCCGCGTCTTGCGGCAAACGAGACGGTTCTCCGGTCTTTATGAAGGAAGAAATGGCCGGTACAAAGGTTAATACGAAAAATAACCGAATCGAATGCATAATAGTGACAGCCGCCGTATCAGCCGCCTCCATCTCGTCCGCCCATAGGACCATTTGCGATAAGCCACCCGGCAAGGAGCCTAACATGGTTGTTTCTAAATTCCAGCCTGTCCATTTGGACATCACCCAGCCGAGCCATAGAGAAAAGGCGGAAATAAGAACCGTCAAACCGAGCATAAAAGGAAAATAGGCGGCCATTTGGGCGAGTGAGTCTTTTGTAAAGGCGGTGCCAATACTTGCGCCTATGATAATCAGCCCGGCATTTCTAAAGGATAGCGGCAGCTCCATTCGAAGGATAGACCCCTGATTCACAACGGCAGTTATAATGAGCGGGCCCAGCAGCCAGGGCAGTACCATTTGGAACTGAAAAGCGAGAACCCCCGCCGCATATGCGATGATAAAAGTATAGAAATATATCCATTTCATCTTTATGTCTCCCTAAAGCACGAAAACCACCTATAAAAAGACAGGTGGTTTTCGTGATTGCGTTATTTCTTTATGCGGCTGAAAGCTTTTTCTGCCGCAGCAACGGTTTGCTGAATGTCGTCATCTGAAAGAGTAGTCGATAAGAACAAGCCTTCAAATTGGGACGGCGGCAAGAAAATGCCTTCATTAGCCATTTCTTTATAATACTCGGCAAACAAGTCAAGGTCGGACGTTTTCGCCGTTTCATAGTTGATTACCTTCTCGTTCGTAAAGAAGAGGCCAATCATGGAGCCGGCGCGGTTGAATGTATGCGGAATGCCGTGTTTCGTTGCCGCTTGAGAAATTCCTTTTTCAAGCAGATCCGCCTTATGAATAAATGCCTCATAGGTTTGCGGCGTCAGCTGGCGCAGCGTTTCCAAACCAGCTGTCATAGCCATCGGATTGCCGGAGAGCGTGCCTGCTTGATAAATTGGACCGCTTGGCGCAATTTGTTCCATGATTTCCGCCCGGCCGCCAAACGCGCCGACCGGAAGACCGCCGCCGATCACTTTGCCCAGACAAGTAAGATCCGGCGTCACACCAAAATATCCTTGCGCACAATGATAACCTACGCGGAAGCCGGTCATCACTTCATCAAATATTAGCAAAGACTCATATTGCTTCGTCACATCCCGCAAGCCTTCCAGGAATCCCGGCTGCGGAGGAACCACTCCCATATTTCCGGCTACCGGTTCCACAATAACACAAGCGATATCCTCACCAAACTGCTCAAAAGCATATTTGACGCCTTCAAGGTCATTGTAAGGAACCGTAATGGTGTTCTTGGCGATCCCCTCAGGAACTCCAGGGCTATCTGGAAGCCCTAATGTCGCCACGCCGGAACCCGCTTTAATTAACAGGGAATCGCCATGGCCGTGATAGCAGCCTTCAAATTTAAGAATCTTATTGCGGCCCGTATATCCGCGAGCCAGACGGAGCGCACTCATGGTCGCTTCCGTACCGGAAGAAACCATGCGGATGATTTCAATCGACGGAACCCGCTCAATCACGAGCTTCGCCAATTCATTCTCAACGAGAGTGGAAGCACCAAAGCTCGTTCCCGTTTCCGCTGTTTTTTTGAGTGCCTCGACTACTTGCTCATTCGCATGGCCCAAAATCAGCGGCCCCCATGAAAGAACGTAATCAATATATTCATTGCCGTCAATATCGTAAATTTTGGAGCCTTTGCCGTGATCCATAAAGATCGGGTCCATATTCACGGATTTAAAAGCTCGAACCGGGCTGTTCACACCGCCTGGCATTAAATTCACCGCTGCTTTAAACGCTTGTTTTGATTTTTCGTAAGAACGCATCGAACCACTCCTCTATTTATTCATTCAGCCAGCGGGCCGCGTCTTTCGCATGATAAGTAATAATTAAATCCGATCCCGCCCTTTTCATGCTCATTAATTTCTCTAGGACGACTGCTTTTTCATCAATCCATCCGTTTAGCGCCGCCGCTTTCACCATGGAATATTCACCGCTGACATTGTACGCCACAACCGGCACATTCCATTGATTGCGAACATCACGAATAATATCAAGATAAGAAAGAGACGGCTTAACGATCAGAAAATCCGCTCCTTCCTCAACGTCCGATTGAGCTTCCCGCATCGCTTCCCGGCGGTTCGCTGGGTCCATTTGATAGGTTTTGCGGTCGCCGAATTGCGGAGTGGAATCCGCCGCGTCACGAAATGGCCCATAGAAGGCGGAGGCGTATTTCACCGCATAAGACATGATCGGCACATCCGTGTAGCCCGCCTCATCCAGTCCTTTGCGGATCGCTGAAACGAAGCCGTCCATCATATTGGATGGCGCAATAATATCCGCTCCCGCTTCCGCCTGGCTGACGGCTGTTTTTGCCAGAAGCTCCAGAGAAGGGTCGTTTACAATTTTATTGCCTTCAATCACGCCGCAATGGCCATGATCGGTATATTCACATAAACAAGTGTCAGCGATGACAATTATATCCTGATATTGTCCCTTAATGAAGCGGGTCGCCTGCTGCACGATGCCATGGTGATGATACGCACCGCTTCCCGTTGCATCTTTTGCAGCGGGAACACCGAATAAAATGACAGATTTGATACCTAGCTCCACAATTTCATCCATTTCAGCCTTCAAACGGTCAATCGATACTTGAAAGACTCCCGGCATGGATGGGACTTCCTTCTTGATGTTCTCCCCCTCTACAATAAACAACGGATAAATGAAATCCTCTGTATGAAGCACCGTTTCGCGGACAAGCGCGCGCATATTGGCAGATTGCCGCAAACGGCGATGGCGTTTAAATTGTAAACCCATTATCCCTCTTCCTCTCTGTAATAGTGATTAATTTTTGCTGCTAGCGCTTCGATCGTATACTCCTCAGGACAAATGGCAACGGAGAGACCATGCTTTATGGCGGCTTTTTTTGTAACCGGGCCGATGCAGGCAATCAATGCGGAAGGTCGAATGCCCGCTTCCTCCACTGCGGCCGCATAATGCTGCACGGCCGACGGGCTAGTGAACGTTATAACATCGATCGGCTTCTCTTGAAGCAGCCAGATAAGCCGCCGCTTTTCTTCTTCTGGAAAAATTGTTTCATATACAATCCATTCATCTGCCGCCGCACCTTGCTGTCTGAGCGTTTCAGCAATTTTCTTGCGCGCGAGATTTCCTTTCGGGATCAGTGCCTTTCTCGCCCGAAAACATCCAGCCTCGATTTCTTTTGCAAAATGATCAGCTGAGAATTTTTGCGGAACATATTGCGCTTGAAACCCGTACTGTTTAAGCGCATCCGCTGTTTTCGTTCCAATGGCAGCAAACTTCGCTGTCAGCCGGCTGCGGCGGATGCCCAGCTGCTCAAGCCGCTGAAAGAAAAAGCGGACCCCATTCTTGCTCGTTAAAATGATCCATTCATATGTATTCAGCTGATCTAATATAGCCGATTCTCTTTTGTCATAAGCAGGCCGAAAAGCAATCAAGGGAACAGCATGAGCGATTCCCCCGGCCGCTTCTATTTTATCAATAAATGAGTCTGCTTGTCCTCTTGGACGGGTAATTAAAATATGTTTGCCTTTAAGCGGATGACAGTCTGCCATTTAAGCATCCAGCTCCGCTTTGACGGCCTCGATCAGTTTCTTCGCGCCGCGTTCCGTTAATAGCGCCGCTGCTCGTTCCCCCACGTCGCGAGGCTGACGTCCTCTGACCACTTCTTTATAAATGGTTTTTCCGTCCGGAGAAGCCACCAGCGCTGTTAAGACGATTTCTTCCCCTTCAAGCACGGCAAAGCCGGCAATTGGCACCTGGCAGCCGCCTTCCATTCTATTAAGAAATGCCCGCTCGGCCTGCACGGTTTTCACCGTTTCCCCGCACGCAAACGATGAAAGCAATTCAAGCAGTTCAGCGTCATCCTCCCGGCATTCAATCGCCAGCGCCCCCTGGCCGACAGCAGGCACACAAAGGCCGACGTCCAAAAATTCTGTGACGACATCCGCTGTCCAGCCCATGCGCGCCAGTCCTGCTGCCGCTAAAATGATCGCGTCATATTCCTCCGTTTCCAGCTTGCTCAGACGGGTATCAATATTGCCGCGAATCCATTTAATTTCAAGGTCGGGACGGGCCGCTAACAGCTGCGCGCTGCGGCGGAGACTGCTCGTACCGACAACGGCACCCGGGGCAAGATCCGCTAATTTCACATGGCCTTTTGAAATAAAGGCATCGCGATGGTCTTCACGCTTCGGAATACAGCCAATCGTCAAACCTTCCGGCAAAACAGCCGGCATATCCTTCATGCTGTGAACGGCCATATCGATCTCTTTATCATGCATCGCTCGCTCGATCTCTTTGACGAACAAGCCTTTGCCGCCTACTTTCGAAAGCGTCACATCTAAAATACGATCCCCTTTCGTCACGATTTCTTTCACTTCAAAATCGTATGACGGATTGATTTTTTTCAGCTGGTCAATCACCCAGTTTGTCTGCGTTAATGCTAATTTGCTTCTGCGTGAACCTACAATTATCTTTCTCATACCGTCCTCCTGTGTTTAAGCATACCAAAAGTGAAACGATGAAAATCGGCTCACTAAGAAAAAGTTAATCAGCACGATTAAAAAAGCCGCACTGTTTAAAAGCGCCAAAGGTTTTCCGACCATTTCCTTGCGCACCTTCAAATATAGAAAGCTACTGTACACCGCCAATAAAACGACCGAGGTGATAATCTTTACATCAAACCAGCTGACTTCAGGCAGTTTAACCACCTTCCACATCAATCCGAGAATCAGGCTGATCAGCAGCACTGGCACGCCGATCGCATTTAAAATATAAGACAATGTCTCCAGCTTTTGCAAATCGCCAAGGCGCCAAAGCCGCTGGCTCCACTTTTTCAGCTTCAGCAGACGATACTGCAGTAAGTAAAGAGCGGAAAAAATAAAGGAAAGCGAAAAGGCGCCGTACGACAGAATCGCCATCGTTATATGAATCATCAGCAATTCAGATACAAGCTTTTCAGCCATGGCATCTGACGCCACCTGGACAGGCGCAAACGTATGGATCACCATGATGATGAACCCGATCATATTGGTAAAAAAGACCGTGAAATCCATGCGCAGCAGCTTGTTGATCACGAGGGAGAGTGTGATCAGCACCCAAGCATAAAAATAAAGCCCCTCAAAAAGGGTTAAAACGGGGAAGCGGCCGGTTTGCTTCATATAAAGAAACAAAAAGATTGTTTGAAGTACCCAAACAATCGACAGCAGCCAGAAGGCGACTTTATTCGCCTTCCGGTTTTGATTTAAAAAGTCAATAAAATAAAGCATAATACTGATTGCATATAAGATGACCATCAGTTCATGGATTCTAGTCATTCCTTGTTCAAATAACATCCTGTAACCTCGCTTACGCTTGGAATGAAGGCTTCGTTCGACCCGTTTGAACGCCTTGTTCCACTGCTTTAGCCTGCTTTTGCTGCTCTGCTTCTTCTTTGATATTAAAGATCTGCATAAATAAATCCAGCTTTTCCTTTGAATGCTTGTCCCCGGCTAATTCCTTCGCTTGCAAAATTGGGTCTTTCAATAATTGGTTAATAATGCTCTTCGTGTGTTTATTTAGCACTTTGCGTTCGCGCTCCGTTAAATTCGGCATCTTGCGTTCAATGCTTTCCATTGTCCCCGCTTGGATGGCCAAAGCTTTCTGGCGCAGTGCGGAAATGACCGGAACGACCCCCAGCATATTCACCCAATCATGAAAGGCGGCAATTTCGCTTTCGATCATTTGCTCAATCCGCTCAGCTGCCTTTTGGCGTTCAGCCAAATTCGCTTCGACAATGCCTTCGAGATCATCAATATCGTAAAGAAAGACATTTTCGATCTCTGAAATGGCCGGATCAAGGTCGCGCGGAACAGCGATATCCACCATAAACAACGGCTTTCCCTTTCGCATCTTCGCCACTGCAGCCATTCTGTCTTTTGTGAGCACATAATGCTTAGCTCCGGTTGAGCTGATAAGAATATCCGCTTCGGCCAGCGCACATTGGAGCTCCTGCAGCGTTTTGGCCTCGCCATCAAAGCGTTCTGCCAACAGCGCTGCTTTTTCAAACGTCCGATTAATAACCGTGACTTTCGTGGCTCCGCTGCCGTAAAGATTTTGAATTGCCAATTCACCCATTTTGCCGGCACCGAGAACGAGGACATGCTTTCCTGACAAATCGCCAAAGACCTTCTTTGCCAGCTCAACGGCCGCATAGCTGACAGACACCGCATTCGCGCCGATATCGGTTTCCGCATGAGCTTTCTTCGCTAATGTAATCGCTTGCTTAAATAATTGATTAAACACCGTACCTGTTGCTTGAATCGCTTGAGCTCTCAGAAAGCTTGAACGTACCTGTCCAAGAATTTGCGTTTCTCCAAGCACCATTGAGTTCAAACCGCTTGTCACTCTAAATAAATGCTCAACGGCCGCTTCTTGTTCACGAACAAACAGAAAAGGAGAAAACTCTTCCTTTTCTAAACCAAACCATTTAGCTAAGAAATCTTTAATATAATAACGCCCTGTATGGAGCTGATCAACCACCGCATAAATTTCTGTCCGGTTACAAGTAGACAAAATGACGTTCTCTAAAACGCTCTTTTGCTGCTGCAATTCTGACATCGCTCTCTCTAAATCAGAGTCGTCAAAGGATAACCGTTCGCGTATCTCCACTGGGGCTGTTTTGTAGTTTAGTCCCACCACAATAATATGCATGTATGAATGACACCCCCAAAAAACTATTAGCTCTATTATACCACGTTCCCCAAATTCCTTATCCACAAAATGTGAACATATGCTAACATAAAAATAACAAAGAGTAAGAATGAGCTATTTACTAATATGATCCCTTAGGTTAGAGTAACAAATCGATAAGTAAGATTCAAGATTGTCCAATGGAAAGCGGGGAAATTGTTCAATGAAACAGCAGCGTATTTTTCCAGGTGTTATTTTAATTGGGTTTGGATTATATTTCTTTTTGCAGCAAGCAAAGTTCAGCGCCTTTCAGCCCTTTTTAAGTTGGCCCACGTTACTGATGGTCATCGGTCTCGCCTTTTTGGCGGAAGCTTACAGCGGACACGACGCAGGCGGAATTTTGCCGGGCGTTATTCTGACAGGCTTCGGCATCCACTTCCATGCCGTTCATCAGTTCGGCTTTTGGTCTAATGATACCGGTGTATTTATCCTAATTATCGCCCTCGGTTTTTTAATGCAATACCAAAAGACTAGGAAAGGCTTATTCCAGGGCCTATTATTTCTCCTGTTAGCTGTCATCACCCTCTTTTACGATAAAGTTGTAGAATGGCTTGGCGTTTTAGAAAATCAAGCTTGGTCACTTTGGCCGTTTTGGCCGATCGTCTTGATTATTACGGGCGGTTACTTATTATTTATCAAGAAGAAATAGCATGTGAAAGAAGCGGCAGCCGGCCTGCATTTAAGTGAAAAGGCTGCTCTCCCATTTTTGGTTATTTCCTAATTTCTCGTTCTTAAACCCTTTTATGCAAGGAACAAGCCATTCTGTTTAATAGATTTATTGAAAAAGGCTGAACATCAGGGAGTTCAGCCTTTTTCTTTATTGGTTGTTCATTCTTCGTTTCAGCATCTTCCAAACCTCTTCTTTGCCCTGTCCTGTTTCTGACGAGAAGACGGCCATATCGTCTGTTTCCTCAAATTCCAGTTTTTCTTTGACAGCTTTCAGATGCTTTTGCCATTTTCCCTTTGGAATCTTATCGGCCTTGGTCGCCACCACGACAGCCGGGATCCCGTAATGTTTAAGAAAGCTGTACATCATCACATCATCTTCTGTTGGGGGATGCCGTAAATCAACAATTAACACGCAGGCTTTCAACTGCTCGCGTGTTGTTAAATACGTTTCAATCATTCTTCCCCAAGCTTCCCTCTCCTTTTTGGAAACCTTGGCAAAGCCGTAGCCGGGAACGTCAACGAAATAAAGGGCCTCCTCAATTTTATAAAAATTAAGCGTCTGCGTTTTTCCTGGTTTGGAGGAAATTCGAGCCATACTTTTTCGACTGATCATTTTATTAATAAAAGAAGATTTCCCGACATTTGAGCGGCCGGCCAAAGCAAATTCCGGCAAGCAGTCATCCGGATATTGCTCTGGCTTAACGGCGCTGATTACTAGTTCTACTTGATTAACTTTCAATTGATTCACCTGCCAATGCTACTTCAAGTACCTCTTCCATCGTGGATGCGAGAATGAAAGTCAATTCATTCCGCACGCTTTCTGGAATATCGTCAATATCTTTCTCATTTTCCTGTGGGAGAATGATGGTTTTCAGTCCGGCGCGATGAGCACCGAGCGACTTCTCTTTCACGCCCCCAATCGGCAGGACGCGGCCGCGCAACGTGATCTCTCCTGTCATTCCGACTTCCCGGCGAATCGGATGTCCTGTCAGCGCAGATACTAGCGCCGTCGCCATCGTGATTCCCGCAGAAGGCCCGTCTTTTGGCACAGCTCCTTCCGGCACATGAATATGGACATCATATTTCTCATGGAAATCCTGTTCAATTCCCAGCTCTTTGGCCTTGGAGCGGACGTAGCTAAACGCCGCTTGCGCTGACTCTTTCATCACATCGCCAAGTTTGCCTGTTAATATTAACTTCCCTTTTCCCGGCGACAAGGAAACTTCAATCTGCAGCGTATCCCCTCCGACTGTCGTATAAGCAAGTCCATTGGCCACTCCCACCTGATTGACCGTTTCCGCCTGACCATAGCGAAACTTCTTCTTGCCTAAAAATGCATCGAGATTTTTGCTGGTAACAATAATCCGTTTGCGTTCGCTTGATACGATCTTTTTAGCGGTTTTTCGACAAACAGCCGCCAGTTGGCGCTCGAGGCTGCGGACGCCAGCTTCTCTCGTATAATAGCGCACAATGTCCCGAATGGCTTCTTCCTTGACTTGCAGCTGGCTTTTGGAGAGGCCGTGATCCTTCACCTGCTTCGGCAGCAGATGGTTTTTAGCGATTTGAATTTTCTCCAACTCTGTATAGCCGGCAATGGTGATTATCTCCATCCGGTCGCGCAGCGGTCCGGGAATCGTGGAGAGATCATTGGCCGTCGCGATGAACATCACCTTGGACAAATCATACGGTTCTTCAATGTAATGATCGCTGAAATTATGGTTTTGCTCCGGATCCAGCACTTCCAGCATCGCCGCGGAAGGGTCTCCTCTGAAATCGCTGGACATCTTATCGATTTCATCAAGCAAGAATACCGGATTGATGGTTCCCGCCTTTTTCATCCCCTGAATGATTCGTCCCGGCATCGCCCCTACATATGTTCGGCGATGGCCGCGGATTTCAGATTCATCGCGGACACCCCCAAGGGAGATGCGGACAAAGTTGCGGCCGAGAGATTCTGCAATCGAACGGACTAAGGAGGTTTTTCCGACTCCCGGAGGTCCCGCCAAGCACAGAATCGGTCCCTTCAACGACTTGGTCAGCTGCTGGACAGCCAAATATTCCAGCACCCGCTCTTTCACTTTTTCTAAGCCGTAATGGTCGCGGTTTAAGATTTTTTCCGCGCGGAGCACGTCCAAATGATCCTCAGTCTCCTTCGACCAAGGCAGCGTGACGAGCCATTCTAAATAATTACGGATCACGGCGCTTTCCGCGGCATTTGAGGGAATCTTCTCAAAGCGGCTCAACTCTTTCAATGCCGTTTGCTCCACGCTTTCTGGCATCCCTGCTTCTTGAATGCGTTTCGTGAGAGCTTCCACCTCTCCGGTTTTTCCTTCTTTATCGCCAAGCTCCTGCTGAATCGCCTTCATTTGCTCGCGCAGAAAGTATTCTTTTTGCGTGCGCTCCATGGATGTCTTCACCCGCTGGCCGATTTTTTTCTCCAGGTTCAGCACTTCTTTTTCATTATGCAGCAATTCAATCATGCGGGTAAGACGCGCCTTTACATCAAACAGCTCCAGAATTTCTTGCTTTTCCTTCAATTTAAGCGGCAGATGCGAAGCGATGATATCCGCCAAACGTCCCGGCTGATCGATGTCCGCCACAGTTGAGAACGTTTCAGCCGATATTTTTTTCGATAATTTTATGTATTGTTCAAAGTATTGCAGCAGCGTCCGCATCAGCGCCTGCAGTTCAACATCCATCTCTTGCCGGTCCTCATGCGTGTGAACTGTCGCCATATAGTACTCTTCTTTGTCCTCAAACACCTCGAGCGTCGCCCGTTTAAGTCCCTCTACAAGGACGCGAATCGTACCATTTGGAAGCTTCAGCATCTGCTTGACTCTTGTCAGCGTGCCTGTTTCAAACAGGTCTTCTTTCCGCGGATCATCTATATTGGTATCTTTCTGCGTGGATAAAAAGATTAAATGATTATCGATCATCGCTTGTTCTAATGCTTGAATGGAACGTTCGCGGCCTACGTCAAGATGCAGTACCATGGTCGGATAAACTAATAAGCCTCTTAACGGCAGGAGGGGAACAGTGTAGACTGATTGATTGCTCATAAACAAAACCTCCATCAATTCAAACGTCAGGCGCCAGTGCCCGTACTCTATTTTCGTTGCTTTCCGCACACAGAAAGCATGCTTTGTACAATTCTATCTTATTTAAAGGGGAGTGTCCATTCTTTCAGCGTATCAGCATATGCTTTCCTTCCCTTTGTCAATCCAAAGCCCAGCAGAGCAAGCAGACAGTCTTTACATAGATTGCCGCTCACTGGCATCAATATCTTGAGTAATGCCTGCCTGCGACCCCGCTTGTTTATTAAAGAAATGAGTGAATGCTTCTTTAATATGCTGCACCCGTGTAATCTCGATTCCTTGTATATCCTTTAAAAGCAGAGAATCATTTTCATACGGAATCAGTACTTTCTTGGCTCCAGCCTCCTTAGCGGCCATCACTTTTTGCAAAATGCCGCCGACCGGCTTAATGCTTCCGTGCAAGCTGATCTCTCCCGTGATAGCCGCCGTATGATCAATGGGATGCTGATAAATGGCCGAGTACACCGCGATCGCCATGGCGGCTCCGGCGGACGGCCCGTCCACCGGTACGCCGCCGGGGAAATTCACGAATACATCAAACTGTTCTACCGGCACGCCAAGCGATTTCAGTACCGCGATTACGTTTTCAGCTGAGCCTTTGGCCATGCTTTTGCGCCGCACCGATTTGGCGGTATGATTCAGCGTTTCTTCTTCGACAATGCCGGTGATCGTGACCGTTCCCTTCGATACGGCCGGCAGGACAGCCGCTTCAATATGGAGCAAAGCACCGCTATTGGGACCGGTGACGGCAAGGCCGTTAATCACCCCTACTGCTGCTTGCTTTGGAATACAAGCTGACTGTCTTGGCGCCAGACGGCTGGAATGAATGACCCACTCCATCTCGCGGTCTTCAATATGCTCTCTTCCTTCGATCATCGCCAGCCCCGCAGCCATCTGAATTAAATTGACTGTCTCCCTGCCGTTGCGGGTATAAGATGCCGCCAAGCTTACGCCCCGCTCACTGAGGGTCATCCCGGCCTTTTCCGCTGCTTTTTCAGCAATTTTCATTAAGTTTCCAGTTGTCAGTTCATTAAAGAATACTTCTTGGCAGCGCGACCGGATGGCGGGCGGGAGCTCTTCCGGCCGCTTAGTCGTAGCGCCAATTAAGCGAAAGTCTGCCGGCATGCCATGCTGAAAAACATCGTGAATATGCTCGGGAATCGTTTCATTTTCTTCGCTGTAATAAATACTTTCCAGCATAACCTTCCGATCTTCGAGCACCTTAAGCAGCTTATTCATTTGAATGGGATGCAATTCGCCAATCTCATCTAGAAAAAGGATGCCCCCGTGTGCGCTGCTGACAGCTCCCTTTTTCGGCTGCGGAATACCGGCTTGCCCTAACGCTCCGGCTCCTTGATAGATTGGATCATGGACAGAGCCGATAAGCGGATCTGCTATTCCTCTTTCGTCAAAGCGAGCGGTAGTGGCGTCAATTTCTACAAACATTGAAGAATGGCCAAAAGGGGATGCAGCCTGTTTTTTCGCTTCTTCTAAGACCAGTCTTGCTGCAGCTGTTTTCCCCACGCCAGGCGGGCCGTAAATAATTACATGCTGCGGGTGAGGGCCGCAAAGAGCGGCACGGAGCGCCTTAATGCCTTCCTCCTGGCCGATGATGTCCGCAAAATGATCCGGTCTGATTTTTTCAGCGAGTGGTTTCGTTAGAGAAATCTCCCTCATTCTCTTCATCGCTTCCATTTCCTTCTTCGACTCGCGATCAATGAATACTTTGTTTGTATGCTGCTTTTTAAGCAACGTTAAAAAATATAGACTGATGATAACGCCAAACATAAGCTGGCCGATAATGGCAACTGCCGTCCAGTTCATCTTTCTCCCTCCGTTTCTGATCGCATTCTTGCACGCCCATCGCTTCCTTCTATTTGAGAGCGTACTGCTTGCTGATATCACTTGTTAATCCTTCAGTATCTCCAGAATGGAAGCAGATAAAACCAGGCAGTCCGATCATTTGATCAAAGGAAGAAAAGAAAGGGCTGTCGGCCGTTCCACAGCTTTTCCTTGCGGGAGACCGACAAGATGCATGCGAAACCCCGGATAGCAGCTTTCAGAGAAATACCGGAGACAAACAAATAGAGGCGGAGAAAAACAACTTGTTTTTCTCCGCCTCTTTTATTTTAGGGGCTTATTGGGCAGCCCCTTCTTTCACCCGGCGATGATCTATGCCGATGTTTTTGTGTTTAGCTCGATCTTCTCTCCATCTTCACCAAGTAGGTTGGGACGGGCATTATCCAAAACCGTCTCCTTTGTGATGACGCATGTTTTGATATCCTCACGCGACGGCAAATCGTACATGACATCCAGCATGATGCTTTCAATAATCGAACGCAATCCGCGGGCACCCGTTTTCCGTTCGATGGCTTTTTTGGCAATCTCGCGCAAAGCCTCTTCTTCAAATTTCAACTCTACATCATCCAGTTCCAGCATTTTTTGATATTGCTTCACTAATGCATTTTTCGGCTTGGTCAAAATCTCAATGAGCGCCTCTTCATCCAATTGCTCCAAGCTGGCAATTACCGGAAGGCGTCCGATAAATTCTGGAATTAATCCGAATTTCAATAAATCTTCCGGAACGAGTCTTGAAAGAAGCGACTGACCTTCCACGTCTTCATTCTTCGCATCAGCCCCAAAACCGATAACTTTTTGGCCGAGACGGCGTTTAATAATGGATTCTACCCCGTCAAATGCCCCTCCGCAAATAAAGAGGATATTCGTCGTATCGATTTGGATAAATTCTTGATGCGGATGCTTGCGGCCGCCTTGAGGCGGAACGCTGGCAACGGTTCCTTCCAGGATTTTAAGCAGCGCCTGCTGCACCCCTTCGCCAGAAACATCTCGCGTGATGGAAGGGTTTTCCGACTTGCGGGCAACCTTATCAATTTCATCAATGTAGATAATTCCTTTTTCCGCTTTCTCGACATCGTAGTCCGCTGCCTGAATTAATTTAAGAAGAATGTTTTCCACATCTTCCCCTACATAGCCGGCTTCCGTTAAAGAAGTGGCATCCGCGATCGCAAACGGCACATTCAGAATGCGCGCCAAGGTTTGAGCAAGAAGAGTTTTCCCGCTTCCTGTAGGACCGATTAAACAAATATTACTTTTCGCTAATTCAACATCATCTACTTTGCTGTTGGAATTAATGCGTTTGTAATGATTGTAAACGGCAACAGCCAGTGATTTCTTTGCCCGTTCTTGACCGATTACATACTCATCTAAAATATTGCGGATCTCCATCGGCTTAGGAACGTCCTTGAATTCAACTTCTTCTTCTGTGCCCAGCTCTTCCTCGACAATTTCCGTGCACAGCTCGATGCACTCATCACATATATATACACCCGGACCGGCTACAAGCTTACGAACCTGATCCTGGGTTTTTCCGCAGAAAGAACATTTTAGCTGTCCTTTTTCATCGTTAAACTTGAACAATATCTGTCACCCCTTGTGAATAATTAGTCTAAACCAGACGCGAGCGCTGATTGGCTAAGCTCTGTCCGCTTATCCCCTTTAAAGAGTTATGTATTGCATTGTACCACATTTATACACGCACCTAAACTAAAAGGTCTTCTGTATATATAATATGCTACTTGCTAAACTATTACTAAAATTATTGATCGGTGAACTTCTCGCCATTTAAAACCCCTGCATTTTTTGGAGTGGAGGCTGCTTGGTTTATCGCTGTTTTCAATAGCCAGCGAAAACCGACCGTGCGATCTTCCCCGTTCCAAGAGTTCTTTTGGCTAAGCGGCATTCACCTCCCCTTTGGCGGCTGCCGCCGCGTCTTCACATTTAGATATGGAAGACTTCTTTCGGTGGGAAGTTAAGTAAGTATTCTATGTATGGTGTAGAAAACAAGGCACGAGAATTCGCGCCTTGTTGTTTTCCTTATTCCTGTTATGCAATAGTTTTGCTGTTGTCCACAAGAAACTCAATTGCTTTGCGGATTTTTAAATCGCCTTTCATACCGTCTAGGCTGCCTAAAGCTTTTTTGATATCCTCCACGGATAAGTTGAACTGCTCAGACATTTTCTCCAGCTCTTTTTCTACATCTTCTTCTGATGCTTGAAGATTTTCAGCTTGGGCGATCGCTTCAAGCGTTAAGCTTGTGCGCACGCGCGTTTCAGCATTTTCTTTCATTTGATCGCGCAGCTCTGTTTCGCTTTGGCCGGAGATTTGGTAGTAAAGATCAAGGTTCATGCCTTGCATAGAAAGGTTTTGTGTGAATTCTTGAAGCATGCGGTCGATTTCGCTTTCAACCATCACTTCAGGAATGTCCATCTCTGCATTCGCTACCGCTTTTTCAACGAGCGTATCGCGAAGCGCTTGTTCAGCTTCCGTTTTCTTTTGCTCCTGCAAGCGGTTTTTCACCTTTTCTTTCAGCTCCGCAAGAGTTTCCGCTCCCTCATCCGCTTCTTTCGCGAACTCGTCATTTAGCTCAGGAAGCTCTTGATATTTGATTTCATGAAGCTTCACTTTGAACACAGCAGGCTGTCCCGCAAGCTCCTGGGCATGGTATTCTTCAGGGAAAGTGACTTCTACGTCCTTTTCTTCGCCCGCCTTCATGCCGATTAGTTGATCTTCAAATCCAGGAATGAATGTGCCGGAACCAATGACTAAGGAGTAATTCTCTGCTTTTCCTCCTTCAAATGCTTCGCCGTTGACAAAGCCTTCGAAATCAAGTACTACCGTATCTCCCTCTTCAACTGCGCCTTCTTCCTTCACAACAAGCTCCGCGTGACGTTTTTGCAAGGAAGTCAATTCGTTTTCCACGTCTTCATCTGTTACATCCGTGCTTTGCTTTTCGACTTCAAGACCTTTGTAATCGCCGAGCTGCACTTCCGGCTTGACTGTAACCGTCGCTTTGAAAATCAGCTCTTTGCCTTTTTCCATTTGCTCAATATCAATTTCAGGACGGTCAACAGGCTCAATGCCGGTTTCTTCAATCGCTTTTCCATATGCTTCTGGAAGAATAACGTCCAAAGCATCTTGATAAAGTGATTCTACCCCGAAACGCTTCTCGAACATTCCGCGAGGCATTTTTCCTTTGCGGAATCCAGGAACGTTAATTTTCTTTACTACTTTTTTAAATGCAGCGTCCAAGCCTTTATCGACTGTTTCTGCATCTACTTCTACTGTAAGAACCCCTTGGTTCCCTTCTAATTTTTCCCATTTTGCAGACATAAAAAGTTCCCTCCAAAAATCTCTATAAATTGATCATGAACCTAAACATTCTATTTCGTTCGACCGCCCTATGTATAGCGTTTCCTATATAAAAAGGACACATTACGACCATTACATTATAACACAGGACAAATCTCTTTCAAGAAAAAGACTACATAATAGGCGAAGAAATTTCATCTAATTCTTTGATTAAAGCGAGGCTGCGGCGCACCTCTTGCGCGGCTTCCCGCTCCGCTCCCCCGCCTTCATAATAAGCGCGGACTAAGCGCAGAGTAGCTTCCGCCCAGCTTTCAGGAAAGCTGTCTTCCGGCTCGAACGGATACAACAGAAAGAAATGCCTCTTCACCATTTCTCTGGCCTGCTCCATAAGCACAGGGTTTTCCTGAGCAAGCTTTGCTTCCAGCAGACGGATCACTTCCTCGTAGAAAGAACCGTCGAAGACATCCTCAAGCATGGACGGAATCACTTTTTTATGAAAATAGAACTTCCTCACATCCAGCAGCTGGTCCACTCCATGCTCTTTCAGCACATTTAATGCCAGCGTTTGTAAAAACGGATGCGTTTGCGGATTTTCAAGCATCAGAAATAATTCCTTTTTATACGGATGGATATTGGCATTCGTCAGCTCCACCAATTTCAATGTTTGCTCTCTCAAGCTGTCTCCGCTCGTAAAAAGCGGCTTTGCCTCCGCATTCTCAGGAGCTTTCATCAGCTTCTTGCTCAGCTGAAACAGCCGTTCTAAATTTTCTCTTTTCTCTTCAGGAAGCTGTTTTTCTTCTATTAGCGCAGAAAGTGTAGACACGATCACATCATACCGCTTTTGCTCCATCAAAATCAGAATATAGAGGTCAAGCACATCATAGTATTCACCAAGCCCTTTATGAAGCATTTCCTTACAAAGCGCTAACGCTTCCTCATAGCGGGCACTCTCGTATAACGCCAACAGCAGGGCCATCTTCACCTCTTCTTCTTCCACAAGAGGATACTCAAGCGCCTCTGTCAAATAAAGAACAGCCTTTTCGTAATCCTTTTCTTCAAGTGAAGCTCTGCCTTTGCGAACCAGCCCTTCCGCTGTTCCGGGGAAAATAAAAACATTCCCCTTCTTCGTCCATTTCTTCTTTCTCATCCTTCGATCACCTGATCATTCCTCGTCATCGTTTTTGTAAGTGTAGCATGTTAATTCAGAAAAAAAAAGAAAAGACAAACAAACGATCGACCGAAAGGATCTTTGATTCTACCAAGCCACTCTTGAATAGATTCTAGCCTGAAAACCGCTGCCGTCTCTGCTAAGCTGAAACAGCTAAACTGGAGGGAGTAGAACCTTAGAAATCAATGTTTGCCTAGCGCCTTCTAAAAGCAAGAAAGTTCCCTCTATAAACGTACTAATATATTTTACAATTTTCACTGAAATGGACTTTACACTTTTATCTCCATTGGTCGCTACTTTATTGAAGGAACAGATAAGTTCGCCTTGCTGCAAAATCCACAATTCCTTTAATATCAAGGCTGTTCATCCTACCTGTTGAAGCTCCATGCCAAGCGGGCTGCGAAAAAATAAAATGTAAAACTCAACTAAGATTGCAAGGGCCACCGGACGATAAATATGAGCTTCTGGATAACGGACAGCCGCATTTTGCAATACACAATAGGAAAGATCATAGCATGGTGCGAACCCCAAGCACACATAAAAACCCCGGGAGATTCGCACTCTTTTTTACCCTTTTTAAAGCTAAAGCCTTGTCAATCTGACTCAGCCATTTTCAGCTAACACAAAATATAGTATGCTTAGTAGGAAAAAATACAATATCTCGCTGTCACTCTCTACATGAGAGTGTGGATTGAAATAGCAATTGATAATCAATACTATATATTTAAAATCGTCACTCTCTACATGAGAGTGTGGATTGAAATTCAGGGAACAGTCTATTGATTTCAGGATACTTGTCACTCTCTACATGAGAGTGTGGATTGAAATCGAAGCATTGAAGGAAAATGAAAAATTAAAAGAGGTCACTCTCTACATGAGAGTGTGGATTGAAATTTACCCAGATGCCTGTCATAATAGGACAGGGTCCCGTCACTCTCTACATGAGAGTGTGGATTGAAATAAAAGCAAATATACGGAATGTTAGGCGAGGAAAGTCACTCTCTACATGAGAGTGTGGATTGAAATAAGCCCGCCGTCTTGGTTGCCGCAGTCGCCGTGCGTCACTCTCTACATGAGAGTGTGGATTGAAATGCGTCTCGACAGAAGAACAGAGCGTGAAGGGGTACGTCACTCTCTACATGAGAGTGTGGATTGAAATTTGCTCGCAAAGTTGACGATCTCATCGAGGTTTTCGTCACTCTCTACATGAGAGTGTGGATTGAAATAAAAAGTTTCTGGGAAAGTCGGGTTTGCCAACAAAGTCACTCTCTACATGAGAGTGTGGATTGAAATCGTTGACGTTGACTTTGAAAGCCTGTTAAAAGAGTCACTCTCTACATGAGAGTGTGGATTGAAATATTAACTGCATGGCTTCTTTCCCTTGGGACGTTTCGTCACTCTCTACATGAGAGTGTGGATTGAAATTCCTTTTAGCCCGCCACCTTTGCGTGACTGCGTTGTCGTCACTCTCTACATGAGAGTGTGGATTGAAATCATAAGTTTTGATCATGTTTTGGATATGTAATGCTGTCACTCTCTATATGAGAGTGTGGATTGAAATTCTATAGGCTTTTAATTCTTGACGTATATCGCTTGTCACTCTCTATATGAGAGCGTGGATTGAAATCGCTTACATCGGCTGCAAAAGCTCGTTTAATCGGTCACTCTCTACATGAGAGTGTGGATTGAAATACCATCATGTCTTTGGCATCGTCTGCTAAATCTCGTCACTCTCTACTTGAGAGTGCGGATTGAAATATCAGATTGTATCTACGTCAATATCTTGGACACAAAAAATATGTAGGTAGGGTGAATCGAAGCCCTTATATCCTCCTTCGATTAGGCAGCTTCCTATCAACACAGATCTTCTAATTGTTGCGGTGTTAAATAGTTGATTGCCCCATGAATCCGTTTCCCGTTGTACCAAGATTCGCTGTATTGAAAAAGAGCGATTCGAGCTGCTTCAAAGTCTATATAGGTCGTCTGATAGACTTCTTCTTTCTTTAAAGTGGCATGAAAAGACTCAATGCAGGCAATATGTTGTTGTAGGGTATAAAGAAGATACTAAAGAACTTCATCAACCTATATTTATGAAGTTGGTAAAAAAATATTGATAAAGAGTTTACTATGATTGTAGGAACTTTAGACGGAGAAGAAGTTGTTGAGGCTATGATCAATACAGAAACTCAACAGGCTGAAAAAATTGAATTTAAAGTGATAGTACTATTGCTTTAATTCAAAAAAATACAGCAGCTGCTGGTTATTGGGATGATGTAAAAAGATGCATTAAAAACAACTGGAATACATTTCCTAAGCGAGCTGAATTTGCTTGTGAAGCTGCGTGCGGAGGTTGTCTATTTGCATCACCTTATGCGTGTGGAGCTTGTTTAGGTTGTTTAGGTGGTTATGCAATTGGCTGTTCAATCCCTAATAGGAGGTTGTAAAAAATTGTGGATAAACGTTTAACTTATAATTTGATTGTAATATTTTTATGTTTAATTCTCTTTTTCATGTATTATCCAAGTGAGGTTTCAAGATTTTTCTTGATCGTTGTGATGATAGGAATATTTTTTTCACTAGAAAAAGTGATTCCAGATAGTAATAAAAAATTAAAATACACAGTCATTTCGATTTTGTTCGTATTAGGGTTTTGTATAACGATTTTTAATTTTTTATAAAGGGGTACAGACATATCGCTATCAAGAGTTGTACATTATCTACAAAATCAAAATAAAAAAGAACCTAAGAGAACAGAATCATATGCACTGTTTATTATGAGTCAAATAGTATTCGGATTAGTTATGCTTTTCACCTTTAAAAGTATCTTTTATTAAAAGGACACAATTTATCTAGTCTCTTTTTTTTACAGTGGTACTTTGTCAAATTAAGTACAACAGTTCTTCCTGAAACGCCTCGTGTGCAGTTTTCCAACCAAGACATTTTCTTGGTCGATGATTGATAAGTTGAAGTGCTTGTTTCATTTCCTCTTCTGTTACTTGATCGAAGTTTGTTTTCTTTGGAAAAAATTTACGTAAGAGACCCTTTCCATTTTCATTACTACTACGTTGCCACGAAAAATAGGCATCCGCAAAGTAAACTTGAATATCCAGTTTGAATAGCGCCAGGAAAGATCACAGCATGGTGCGAACCCCAAGCACACATAAAAACCCCGGGAGATTCGCACTTTTTTTTGCCCTTTTTAAAGCTAAAGCCTTGTAAATCTGACTCAGCCATTTTCAGCTAACACAAAATATAGTATGCTTAGTAAGCAAGAATACTATATCTCGCTGTCACTCTCTACATGAGAGTGTGGATTGAAATCACGCCTTTTTCGCCGTATTGACGTACAAAATGAGTCACTCTCTACATGAGAGTGTGGATTGAAATTGCGAACTCCGCGTACCCTTGCGTCACGAAGTCGTTGTCACTCTCTACATGAGAGTGTGGATTGAAATTCGCAATGGAGCGCAATCTGCCCGGCTGCCCATGTCACTCTCTACATGAGAGTGTGGATTGAAATATCTATATAAAAATACATTTAACACATATTCAGGTCACTCTCTACATGAGAGTGTGGATTGAAATGCACACCGATAGTTAATAATTGTATGCAAATCGCGTCACTCTCTACATGAGAGTGTGGATTGAAATTCAACTTGCTCCGCAATCAGGGCAAGCTGGGCTTTGTCACTCTCTACATGAGAGTGTGGATTGAAATGATTTGACGGTTACGGAAACCTTGAAAGTCTACAGTCACTCTCTACATGAGAGTGTGGATTGAAATTTTAAAATTTTTTGTTGACTCCTCATCAATACCGTCACTCTCTACATGAGAGTGTGGATTGAAATGATTTGACGGTTACGGAAACCTTGAAAGTCTACGTCACTCTCTACATGAGAGTGTGGATTGAAATCAGAAAGAAAAAGGAAGAAGAGGCTAAACAAAAAGTCACTCTCTACATGAGAGTGTGGATTGAAATATGTATGATTTTCGTGGCCGCCGCTTCGATGTGTCACTCTCTACATGAGAGTGTGGATTGAAATATGTGCGGGCGGATCGCGGCAACGAATGGGTTGTGGTCACTCTCTACATGAGAGTGTGGATTGAAATAGCATTTAATCCGGCTACTTTTGCGCTGTCAAAGGTCACTCTCTACATGAGAGTGTGGATTGAAATGTCAATCCGCCGTTGATCTGTTGCTCAAACAACTTGTCACTCTCTACATGAGAGTGTGGATTGAAATCTCCAGAGTCTCTTGTGCTAGATGGCGATGAAGGTCACTCTCTACATGAGAGTGTGGATTGAAATAATTGATCGCCCCTGGCACGTCCAAAAGCATTTGCGTCACTCTCTACATGAGAGTGTGGATTGAAATTGGAAAGGCGTAAGGAAAAGGGGAAACGTTATTGGTCACTCTCTACATGAGAGTGTGGATTGAAATACTAGCTTGGGAGCGATCACACGAACACCCCCGTAGTCACTCTCTACATGAGAGTGTGGATTGAAATGTCGATGAATTTAATGTATGTTGCGTGATTCATGTCACTCTCTACATGAGAGTGTGGATTGAAATAAGAGTTCGCAGATCGGCTTGCAAAAGACAATGTGTCTCTCTACATGAGAATGCGGATCGAAACCTGGATAAAAACAACTAAAACCATTACTTAATTAGCAAACATTATTTGCTAAAAGTAATGGTTTTTATTTTTGGCTCTATACTAACTGTTGGAGTTACCACACAAATTGCCCATAAAAAAACACACGCAAACATCCAATTCTTTTATTCTGAAATTTTTGGAAAACAAGCAAAGCTTGGAGTGGCGGGCAAATGAATTTTACCATGAAAATCTCTGGCCCTGAAGATGTATTGTTTGAATGGCTGACATACCTCTTCTGTAAAAAACGCCGGTATGCCTGTCGGACTGGGAGTGATTTGCGGAGAACCATTCTTTGGTTCAACGCTATCAGCGCTTTTCTATTGAATGACTTCGTACAATAGAATGCTCAAGACGTTTAAGGAAGCAGCTGAGCAATTTGGCGCTTCCATATCGGCTGTCCTGCGAAGCTTTGATCAATGAAATAACAGAAGTTCAGAAATTACCCAGGGTGATAGCCATTGACGAATGCGATAGAAAATTGCAGGGATATTGTAGGGATAAAAAAAAGAGATGCCTCCACAGCGTTCTAATCTGTGTCAGCATCCCTTATCTGTCAAAACCCTTGTCATATCAAAGGTTAAACTGTTATGTAATGGCGTCCCAGGAGAGATTCGAACTCCCGACCGACGGCTTAGAAGGCCGTTGCTCTATCCAGCTGAGCTACTGGGACTTAATTAAGCGTTAGTTATCTTTAAGACATTTATTATAATAGCAATTAAAAAGTTATATGTCAATACTATTTTTAAGAAAGATAAATTTTTCTGCATGGGATGAAAATTCCGCCAGCCAATGTCTCAGGCTGGCGAAATTGATTCATTGAAACACTTGACGCAAATCAGCCAGTTCCTGATGCGTTTCATCATAAAATCGAACGGTTGTCCCGCTCTTATTCGCTTCCAGCAGCGCATAGGTTTTTTCGCGGCGGCCGCGCGGCAACGTGATGCTTCCGGGATTGACAAAAATCATGTCGCCGACCTGTTCTGCTCCGACTAGATGGGTATGTCCAAAAAACACAAAATCCGCTCCGTACTCCTGCGCCTTATACTTGAGATTCATTAAAGACATCTTGACCTGGTAGCGGTGACCATGCGTAACAAAAATGCGCTTGCCGCCGACCCCTTCGATCAGATCATACGGAAACTGATCTTCTGTGTCGCAATTTCCTCTAACGATCAAGTAGCCTTGAGTCTCTGGATCGGCCGCTGCCAACTCTGAGTCACCGCAATGAAACATGGCATCCACTGTTTCCTCATACCGCTCTTTCAATTCGGCAAGAATTTCACTCCAGCCATGGCTGTCGCTGACGATAAGCACCTTCATCTTTCTTCACTTCTCATCAAAAGAGGCAGGCGCTCCCGCAGCTCAGCCAGCGCTCTTCCGCGGTGGCTTATGCGGTTTTTCACTTCGGGCGCAAGCTCAGCCATCGTGCGTTTATAAGCCTCCACATAAAAAATCGGATCATACCCGAAGCCGTTTGTTCCCCGTCTTTCTGATGTGATTCTCCCCTCGCATGTTCCGGTCACCGTTTCTGTTTCTTTCCCGGGGATGGCGACAGCAAGTGCGCAGCAGAAGCGGGCTGTCCGTTTGTCATCAGATACACCTTGCAGCTCAGTGAGCACTTTATCAATATTAGCCTCATCATTCTTCGCTTCACCTGCATACCTAGCCGAATAAACGCCCGGCCGTCCATCGAGCGCATCAATCACTAAACCTGAATCGTCCGCTACAACGAGACGGCCCGTTTGCTTCGAAATGGCTTCCGCCTTTAAAACAGCGTTCTCTTCAAATGTGGATCCGGTCTCTTCCACATCCGCAAATTCCGGATAATCCAGCAAAGTCTGAACCCTTACTCCAAAGTCAGCGAACATCTCAGTGAATTCCTTTGCTTTTCCTTTGTTTTTTGTCGCAATAATAACTGTCTTCATAGCGTTTTCCCTTCTTTTGGTTTACTTGCCGATTTTTCCGGCAATCTCCCCAAGCGCTTCCGCCTGAATGTCAAACAGCTCGTTCAAACCAAGTTGGGCCGATTCCAGCAAAGCATGCAAATCCCTCATCGAAAACGTTGCTTCCTCTCCCGTTCCTTGAAGTTCAACAAATTCCCCGGCACCGGTCATGACAACATTCATGTCAACTTCCGCTTGGCTATCCTCTATATAGTTCAAGTCTAACACGACTCCATGCTCCTTGACGACTCCTACACTTGTTGCCGCCAGAAAGTCGGTCACCGGAAAGGCCGCTAATTGTTTATCGGTATGTAATTGGTCAAGCGCCTGTGCCATCGCCACAAAGGCTCCCGTAATGGAAGCGGTCCGCGTCCCGCCATCCGCTTGAATAACATCGCAGTCTATCCACACTGTGCGCTCACCTATCGCTTCTAGATTGACAACGGCGCGCAAAGCTCGTCCGATCAGCCGCTGAATTTCCATCGTCCGCCCCGATACTTTTCCTTTCGAAGACTCCCGAATGTTGCGCTGCGCCGTCGCCCGCGGCAGCATGGAATATTCCGCTGAGATCCAGCCCTTGCCGCTTCCTCTCATAAACGGCGGAACGCGA
Source organism: Bacillus xiapuensis (assembly GCF_002797355.1). Lineage (GTDB taxonomy): Bacteria > Bacillota > Bacilli > Bacillales > Domibacillaceae > Bacillus_CE > Bacillus_CE xiapuensis. The sequence goes on from NZ_KZ454939.1 coordinate 2,102,409, forward strand.
TCCTCTATGCTCGCCGTACAGATGACTCGCGTATCACCGACTGTTATGAGTACGGAGCCTTCAGGATGCTTTAAAAAATCGGTTTCTATATGTACATTTCTCAATTGATTATTGTTTCTGCCATCAACTCTCATAGTGCGCCTCCTTTAATGAAACAGGCACCCTTGCTCTTCCGGCCGCAAACTGCAAACAAGGATGCTTCATCTCTCTAATTTACACTATATAATTATATAATAGTATAGCAAAATGATTTTTTTACAAACCGCTTGGATTAACAAATTCCGGGCGGGTCACTGAACTACTGAGGGGTTCCCCTTTTTCCGTCACGATCTTTGAACTGCCGCCGACTTGAATCGCCAGGCTCTCAATGTTTTTGCCCTCCGTTAAAGATAAGGCTAATAGCTTTAAAACGTGATCTGATACCATCTTATTTTCCAAGCTGCCGAGAATAGCCTCATTAAAGTTCAGCGTGACGCGGCCATTCTTCACGACCGGCCGTTCAACCAGCTCGGCCTCCGGTAAAAATTCCGTTACGAGCCCCGATCCCGCCTCCGGTCCTTCAGCCAGCTCCTTCACCACCGCTGACACATCATCCTTTTCACTGTTGCTGATTCTCTTCGTCACAGGAACATAATAATAGCCCTCCCCTTGCTGGGCCATATAATACACCGTTAACGGCCGAGTGTTCGTCATATCCGCTACGCTTGCGGATTCCAGATTAATTCCCGCTTGTCGGGTCAAGCCCTTTGCAGGAAGCGGCATTTTCCCTACCGGCATCGCCTTAAGCGGATGGCCATTGACTTGAATGCTGACTCTGTCGATCGAATCAAATTGAGTTAACGTCCAAGTGATCGCTTGGGCTATCCGCGCTTCATCTTCTTTTTGATATTCATTAAACTCCGGAGAAAAGTCTACAGTAGCGGTGCCGTTTTGAACATCCACGCTTTTCACTTGAGTTCCGGCAGGCAGCACAGCTCGAAATCCGTTCGGCAGCATGTTGGAAACCGGGCCTCCAGCCACTAAATGTTCAAGCGCCTGCTTGGCCATACTTTTCGTATTGGAAAGCGGCATCGTTTGTGAAACGACATAGCCATTTTTATCAATTAAGTACAGCTCAGTCATGACCGCATTCTTATTTTGTTCAGCGCTTTTTTGCTCCTCTGCCAAGCTGTCCGTATAAGTGACTGATTGCGGCGGATCAATCTTTTCCTTCTTCTCTTCGGGCAATAACCCGCAGCCTGCCACATAAACAGAAGACATTATGATCGCTGTCGCAGCCGCTGCTTTCTTCTTTCGCATACTGACCCCTCCTAAAGCTATTTGTACTAAATATACGAGCCGTTCATAAAGTTAGAACCTCCCGTGTCAACTTCTTGATGGCAATAAAGCAAAAAAAAGAACCGCTTAAGAATTTAAGCGGATCGTTTCGACATGTAGCTCCGTATTCTCAAGCCAGTCCGACGCAATCTGATAGAACAGCTCCTTGGATCCTGTTGTGAAAAACCTATGCGACAGAGGCTGGGCCTTGTCGGATTGCATATGCTGATAGTCCAGGATCGCGCTTACCTCGCGGGCTGTTTCTTCACCTGAGCTGATAATCTGCACCTGCTCGCCAAGCGTATTAGCGATAACAGGCTCAAGCACTGGGTAGTGGGTACATCCTAATATCACCGTATCGATTGATTTGCTTTTCAACGGCTTCAGCGTTTCTGCTACGATTTTTTTGGCCATAGCTCCCCGGTATTCTCCGCTTTCCACGAGCGGAACAAATTTAGGGCACGCAAGCGGCGTGACCTTCACTTCCTGATGGATCGCCTTCAAGGCCGCTTCATAGGCGCCGCTTTGAATCGTGACGATCGTACCAAGCACAGCGATATCATAGTTTTTCGTTTGCTTTATAGCTGCTCTGGCTCCCGGTCTAATGACGCCGACAACCGGAATATCCACCTGCGAGCGAATGTCTTCGAGCACAACCGCTGTCGCCGTATTGCAGGCGATTACCAGCATTTTAATCTTTTTCTCGAGCAGGAATCGGGTCATTTCCCATGTGAAAGCCCTCACTTCCTTCGCCGGCCTTGGCCCGTACGGACATCTGGCCGTATCTCCTACATAATAGATGGTTTCCTTAGGGAGCTGGCGCATCATTTCCTTGGCAACGGTCAATCCGCCAACCCCTGAATCTATGACACCAATTGGTCTATTCAACACTCTCGCCTCATTCTGCTTTCATTTCTCGATGCATTTTCTCTAGGTTATTTTTTAATGACAATACTTCATCTTCAGTGAAATCTTTTACTATTTGCTGAACATATAACCGGCGCTTATCAATTACTTCATTGATGATTCTTTCTCCCTCGCCCAATAAGTGAATGCGGACGATTCGGCGGTCATGAGCATCCTTGACGCGCTCGACCAGCTGGGCTTTTTCCATGCGGTCGATTAAATCGGTCGTTGTGCTGCATGCTAAAAACATTCTAGCAGAAAGCTCGCCAATCATCATATCCCCTTCTTCAAACAGCCACTGCAAGGCGATAAATTGAGGCAAAGTTATATTATAATCGTTTAAAATTTCACGGCCCTTTTGCTTGATGATCTCATTTATGTAGCGCAAATCCCTTTCAATATCAGCGACAAATTCAGACAATTTGTCCGAGTCTCTTTCCATTCGGCGGCACTCCTTCATCATCTATTGCTTTACTAAAGGATTCTCTTTATTTTCTCTTGTTTTCTGCAAAAATGCAAGAGTCTCTCCGGCTGATGCGCACAAGCAAAAAAAGATGGCGCAATCAATCGCCACCTTTTTTTATTAGAGCTTAAGTTCACCCATTCGCAATAATTCAATAATTGCCTGTGAACGGCCTTTCACACCCAGCTTCTGAATAGAGTTAGAAATGTGGTTGCGAACAGTTTTCTCGCTGATAAATAACTCCTCGGCTATTTCTTTTGTCGTTTTATCACGGACTAATAATTCAAACACTTCTTTTTCTCTTTTCGTTAATAGCGGTTTACGATCAAAGCGGTGCTCATTCACTTGACATTAACCCTCCTCGCCTCCGCCAGCATCTCATCATAGAATCTTTTTCGGCCGTTACGATATTCTATGTAAGGATGCGGCAAATTGACAATTAAGAAGGGCAGATTCTTCCTAGGTGTTTTACTCTATTTTACCAACGGCTGCTTCAGCTTTTGCTTCGTGTCCTCGGATAGCGGCAAAGCTTTTCCCGTTTTCCGGGAAATTTGCACAAGTGTTCCCCGTCCAACAAAACAGGCCTCCCCTTGTTGATTTACTCCTTTGTAATGAAGATCACAGGACGATTGGCCTAAGCGATGGACTTTCACGAAAATATTTAATTGTTCTCCGAAAAAGACTTGTTTGAGAAAGTCGCATTGCAAATCCGCTACAACATACATTCCTTCATTTTCACCGTTCAGCCAACCTTTCATCAAGCCCAGCTCATTTAAAAACTCGATCCGCGCCTGCTCAAAATAAACGAACGGCACCGTATTGTTTAAATGCCCAAACATATCTGTTTCCGAAAAGCGGACTTTTACGGGACAGAAAAAATGGAAATTCTCTGACCATTTCTGCCAATCATCGATATAAGCAAATTTTCTCACACCGCTCCCCCTTTAACTTAAAAAAAAGAGCTGACTCCTCTTAAAGAGTCTGCCGCTCGCACATCCACAAGCTAACTAGAACGCTGTTTATGAATCGGCTTCTAGTGATCGTGATGCAAGGACGCCTCATTAGTCGGAGTCAGCTCGATATGAATCAGTCTACCTGATGATCACTTCCGAAGAAATTACGGAAGGACTGAATAGTTGTGTCACGGTTTAACGCGGCAATCGAAGTAGTTAAAGGAATTCCTTTAGGACAAGATTGCACGCAGTTCTGGGAGTTCCCGCAATTCGCAAGCCCGCCGTCTCCCATAATCGTTTTCAAGCGCTCATCCTTGTTCATCGCTCCCGTCGGATGGGCGTTAAATAGACGAACTTGAGATAGCGGCTGCGGGCCGATAAAGTTTGACTTGCTGTTCACGTTGGGACACGCTTCTAAGCAAACGCCGCAAGTCATACATTTCGATAATTCATACGCCCATTGGCGTTTACGTTCCGGCATGCGCGGACCCGCTCCAAGATCGTAAGTTCCGTCGATCGGAATCCAGGCTTTGACCTTTTTCAAGGAATCAAACATGCGGCTGCGGTCTACTTGCAGGTCGCGCACGACTGGAAATGTGCTCATTGGCGCCAAGCGAATCGGATGCTCTAGCTTATCAACTAGAGCCGTACAAGATTGTCGAGGCTTGCCGTTGATGACCATAGAACATGCGCCGCATACTTCTTCAAGGCAGTTCATGTCCCAAGCAACCGGCGTCGTCTTTTCGCCTTTGACGTTGACTGGATTTCTGCGGATTTCCATTAAAGCGGAAATGACGTTGAGATTCGGACGGTAAGGAATCTCGAATTCTTCCGTATACGGGGCAGAATCCGGCTTGTCCTGACGAGTAATAATAAAGCGAATAGTCTTTTTCTCACTCATCCTTATTTTTCCTCCTTCTTCTTAGTATAGTCACGCTTACGAGGAGGGATTAGGGAAATATCCACGTCTTCGTAATGGAATCCAGGGGCTTCATTAGCGCCTTTAAACGTCGCCATAGTTGTTTTCAAGAATTCTTCATCATTTCGATCAGGGAATTCCGGTTTGTAATGAGCTCCGCGGCTTTCGTTACGGTTATACGCACCAATTGTAATCACACGCGCTAGATGAAGCATATTCATCAGCTGGCGGGTAAATGCCGCCCCCTGGTTGCTCCACTTAGCCGTATCGTTAATGTTAATGTTTTTATAACGTTCCATTAATTCAACGATTTTGTTATCTGTTTCTTTCAGCTTATCATTATGCCGAACGACGGTTACGTTTTTTGTCATCCATTCCCCAAGCTCTTTATGGAGAACGTAGGCATTTTCTGTACCGTCAAGTGACATGATGCTGTTCCATTTCTCTTCTTCCTGCTTCACATAGCGGTCAAAAACAGAAGAGGAGATGGCATCGGAAGATTTCTCAAGACCATTAATATATTTGACAGCATTCGGACCGGCTACCATTCCGCCGTAGATGGCAGATAGAAGCGAGTTGGCGCCTAAGCGGTTCGCACCATGCTGTGAATAATCACATTCCCCGGCAGCAAACACGCCTTGGATGTTGGTGTGTTGCTCATAATCAACCCATAGTCCTCCCATGGAATAATGGACCGCCGGGAAGATTTTCATCGGTACTTTATGCGGGTCTTCTCCCATAAATTTCTCATAGATTTCAATGATGCCGCCCAGCTTAATATCCAGTTCATGCGGATCTTTATGGGATAGATCCAAGTACACCATATTTTCACCGTTGATTCCGAGCTTCAGATTCACGCAAACATCAAAGATTTCGCGCGTTGCGATATCCCGTGGCACAAGGTTTCCGTAAGCCGGATATTTTTCCTCAAGGAAATACCATGGCTTGCCGTCTTTATAAGTCCAAACACGGCCGCCTTCCCCGCGCGCTGATTCACTCATCAAGCGCAGCTTGTCGTCCCCAGGAATAGCTGTCGGATGAATTTGGATAAATTCTCCATTTGCATAATGAGCGCCCTGCTGGTACACAATAGAGGCAGCAGACCCTGTATTGATGACAGAGTTGGTCGACTTGCCAAAGATAATTCCCGGTCCGCCTGTTGCCATAATCACAGCGTCGCCAGGGAAAGATTGAATATGCATGTCTTTCAGGTTTTGAGCGACGATTCCTCGGCAAATGCGCTCATCATCCAGTACAAGACCGAGGAACTCCCAGCCTTCATATTTGTTGACAAGCCCGGCCACTTCATGGCGACGCACTTGTTCATCCAATGCATATAGCAGCTGCTGGCCGGTTGTCGCGCCGGCAAACGCCGTCCGGTGATGCTGCGTTCCGCCGAAGCGGCGGAAATCAAGCAATCCTTCCGGTGTACGGTTGAACATAACACCCATGCGGTCCATTAAATGAATAATGCCAGGAGCCGCTTCGGTCATCGCCTTTACCGGCGGCTGGTTAGCCAGAAAGTCTCCGCCGTAAATGGTGTCATCAAAGTGAACCCAAGGTGAATCTCCTTCACCTTTTGTGTTAACGGCACCGTTAATGCCGCCCTGCGCGCAAACGGAGTGAGAACGCTTTACAGGAACCAATGAAAACAAGTCAACCTGCGTTCCTTCTTCCGCTGCTTTAATTGTAGCCATTAAACCGGCTAATCCGCCGCCGACTACGATAATTTTTCCTTTACTCATTGAGACTCACTCCCTTTTCTCCCAATTCCGAACTAAATATCCTCAATTCGTTCAACATGCTGCATTATACGAACGCAAAAATTGCGCGAAGACCAACGATAGAAAGGGCAACAAATACACCCATCGTGATATACGTCATGATTTGCTGCGAGCGCGGAGAAACCGTGATTCCCCAGCTTACACAGAATGACCATAAACCATTAGCAAAATGGAAGATAGTAGAAAGAACACCGACTATGTAGAAGCCAAGCATGACGGGACTCGCTAAGATGCTCTCCATCATTTGATAATTGACATCCGCACCCATGAACGCTTGAATTCTAGTCTCCCAAACATGCCATGCGATAAACACTAAAGTGACCACTCCGGAAAAGCGCTGCAAGAAAAACATCCAGTTACGGAACAATCCAAATTTGCCTAAGTTGTTTTTTGCTGTAAAAGCAATGTACAAGCCATAAATGGCATGAAATAATAACGGCAGAAAGATGATGAATATTTCCAGAAAATAACGGAACGGCAGATTTTCCATGAAGTGAGCGGCATTGTTAAACGCTTCTTCGCCCTTTGTTGCAAAGTGGTTTACGACTAAGTGTTGCACCAAAAACAATCCTACAGGAATGACACCAAGCAATGAGTGCAACCTGCGATAAAAAAATTCTCGGTTGTCAGCCATGTTTTACCCCCCTTAAACTTGAAGCTTGCGACAAATTTTGAAATTATTCGACTTCGCTTCATTTTATAACAATTATGTGACATCCCCATTTTACTCCCATCGTTCGAGAGCGTCAAGAATGCGCATACATCTTTTTATATTCTGAAAAAACGCTAAACACTGAATAGCCCTTCATTTTTCCTTTTCTTTCCCATGCTTTGTTATATTAGAATAACAAAAAGGAAAATTAGCCATCTTTCTTCTTTTTTCTGGCTACCCAGTTGTATATAATGGATAACAGAAAGTGGGGATTTAAATTGACGAAATCAATCGATACACAAGAAAACGAGCAGCTGACCGTTCCGATCTTCGGCTATGAATTGCTTCGAGATGTGTTATTGAAAGACATTCTCGGCAAGGAGACGGAAGATATCCTTTACTGGAGCGGAAAATCCATCGCCCGAAAGTTTCCATGCACAACCCTTGAGGAGCTATCCTTGTTTTTTCAGGAAGCTGGCTGGGGAGATCTGCAGCTTGCGAAGGAATCAAAGAAAGAAAAAATCTTTGAGCTTAGCGGCCCTTTTATCAAAAGGCGATTCTCTGTGCAAGCAGACCCTTTCTTTTCATTAGAAAGCGGATTTTTAGCCGAGCAAATAAGCGCTCAAGAACAAGCGGCAGCCGAATCGGTCAGCGATATCCAAAAGCGCGCTCAAAAGGTGCAGATTACGGTAAAATGGGAACAGTCCTGACATCTATATACATATATGAAAAAAGCGGGGAACCCCCGCTTTTTTCATCTTCACATCCTATGGCCCTTCTCTGAAGCTCACAGCAGCCGCCTTATTATCGCTGCAGTTTCCGAAGGATGGCATCCGCTGTCCGTTCCGGCATCCCCGCTGCTACCAGCTCTTCTTTTGTTGCTTCCTTCAGCTTCTTCACAGAGCCAAATGTTTTCAGCAGTTTATTTTTCCGCTTAGGTCCGATGCCTTCTATATCATCAAGTATGGACTGAAAGGCATTCTTGCCCCGAACCTGGCGGTGAAAGGTGATCGCAAAGCGATGGACCTCATCCTGAATGCGCTGCAGCAAATAAAATTCCTGGCTATTATGCTCCAATGGCACGATCTCAAGCGGGTCGCCATATAACAGCTGAGACGTGCGGTGTTTGTCATCCTTGGCAAGCCCTGCGACTGGAATATCTAAACTTAACTCATTAATCAGAACATCCTTCGCCGCGTCAATTTGTCCCTTGCCTCCATCGATAATGATTAGGTCAGGCAGCGGCAGCCCTTCTTGCAGGACGCGCGAATAGCGGCGGCGAATCACTTCACGCATCGAGTCATAATCATTGGGTCCTTCAACCGTTTTAATTTTAAATTTGCGGTATTCTTTTTTCATCGGCTTGCCGTCGATAAAAACGATCATGGCGGATACGGGATCTGCCCCTTGAATATTGGAGTTATCGAATGCCTCTATTCTGAGAGGAGGATAAATGCTCATGGCACGGCCGAGCTGTTCAACGGCTTTAATCGTCCGTTCCTCGTCGCGCTCTATCAGCGCAAACTTCTCCCGCAGGGCGGCAGCGGCATTGTTTTCCGCCAGCTTAACCAAATCTTTCTTCTTTCCCCGCTGCGGCTTTAGCATTTTCACTTCGATCAGCTGCTCCGCCAGTGCTGCATCCACCTTGTTCGGAAGCAGGATTTCTTTCGGTTTGAAATGATTGGGCTGATCATAAAAACGGCCAAGATACGTTAGAAATTCTTCTTCCGGCTCATCATAAAATGGAAATAAAGAGACGTCACGCTCAATCAGCTTTCCTTGCCGGACGAAAAATCCTTGCACGCACATCCAGCCTTTGTCCACGGCATATCCAAACACATCACGATCTGTAAAATCCATAATATTGATTTTCTGCTTCTCCATCAGCGCCTCAATATGGGCAATTTGATCGCGATATTCCTTGGCCCGTTCAAACTCGAGTTTTTCTGCGGCTTCCTGCATTCTCTTCGTCAGCTGCTCTTTCACTTGCAGGTGACCCCCATTCAAAAAGCGGGAAATATCGTCCTTAAGCTCCCGGTATTCCGCTTCTGATACTTCCTTTACGCAAGGCGCTAAGCACTGCCCCATATGGTAATAAAGGCATACCCGATCCGGCAAATGGCGGCATTTGCGGAGAGGATACAAACGATCCAGCAGCTTTTTCGTTTCATTGGCGGCGTGAGCGTTCGGGTACGGGCCGAAATATTTCCCTTTATCTTTCTTCACCTTCCGGGTAATAAGCAGGCGGGGATGGCGTTCAGCCGTCAATTTAATAAACGGATAGCTCTTATCATCCTTAAGCATCACATTATATTTCGGATCATGCTTCTTGATTAAATTCAGTTCTAAAATGAGCGCTTCTAAATTGGATGATGTGATAATGTATTCAAAATCAGCGATTTCGCTGACCAGCCGCTGCGTTTTGCCGTCATGTGACCCGGTAAAATAAGAGCGCACTCGATTTTTCAGCACTTTCGCTTTTCCAACATAAATAATAGTGCCTTGACGATCCTTCATTAAATAGCAGCCGGGCTGCTCCGGAAGCAGCGCCAGCTTGTTTTTGATCCGATCATTCATTGTCTTCACCTCCCGTTGAATGGACGGCTGCTTTCATAACGTCAAGCATGAGCCGGCACATCCAATCCGGCACGGCTCAGTTAAACTTTCAAGCGGATATCCCCCAGTTTCTCTCAAGGGGAACTATCCAAGGGACATCCTTTACCAGCGCTTCTCCTTTATCAGAGCGCTAGCAAAAAACCGCCCTCTACAGAAGGCGGTTCCTTTCCAAACGATTAAGCATGTTTGTTAATTAATTCAGCTAAAGCTTCTTTCGGCTGGAAGCCGATCACTTTATCTACCGGCTCGCCGTCTTTAAATAAAATAAGTGTCGGAATGCTCATCACGCCATACTTTCCAGCTGTTTCTTGGTTTTCATCTACATCGATTTTCACGATTTTCGCTTTATCGCCAATTTCAGCATCCAGCTCTTCCAGTACAGGAGCGATCATTTTACAAGGTCCGCACCAAGGAGCCCAAAAGTCCGCAAGAACAAGTCCGCTGCTAGTCTCACTTGAAAAATTCTGATCTGTTGCTTTTACAATTGCCATCCATATAACCTCCTAATGTAACGATATACTATGGACAGTATATCATCGTTTAGTCAGTGGCGCTATTTTTTTGTTTCAAAACTACTATACCCGCTCCTTATGATAATATTCCTCTCTCTGTCCGGGTGCTCCTTCCGCAGAAAATTCTGAGCTTCTCTCTGCTGAACGGATAAGCTGCCAGCCTTCTGCGGCTGGCAGCTTATCCGTTCACTACGACATCGCTACTTTTAATTTTCTAAATTCTTCCGTCAGCATCGGCACCACTTCAAAAAGATCGCCGACAATGCCATAATCCGCTACGCTAAAAATGCTCGCTTCCGGATCTTTGTTAATGGCGACAATCACCTTGGAGTTCGACATCCCGGCTAAATGCTGAATGGCCCCCGATATTCCGCAGGCAATGTAAAGATCGGGTGTGACTACTTTGCCGGTTTGGCCGATTTGCAGGGAATAATCGCAATAATCAGCGTCACAAGCTCCACGGGAAGCTCCCACAGCTCCGCCTAGAACATCGGCCAGTTCTTGCAGCGGCTCAAAGCCTTCCTCGCTTTTCACGCCGCGCCCGCCGGCAACAATGACTTTCGCTTCAGATAAATCCACCCCTTCCGTTGTTTTGCGAACCACTTCCCGAATAAATGTCCGGATATCTTTAATATTCGCCAGCACCGATGTGATGTCTCCGGAACGGGATTCATTCTTCTCAAGCGGGGAGATATTATTCGGGCGGACACTTGCCAAAACGATGCCTTCGCTGACCGCTATCTTTTCAAATGCTTTTCCCGAGTAAATCGGCCGGGTAAAAACAATTTGTCCCCCTTCTTCCTCTATTGCTGTTATATCTGAAACCAACCCGGCATCCAGCTTAGCTGCTATTCTCGGCGACAGATCCTTCCCTAACGCCGTATGCCCAAAAACGATCCCTTCCGGTTGTTCTTGATCCACTGCGGCAAGCAGAGCTTGCGAGAAACCGTCCGATGTATACAGAGCCAACAACTCATTCTCCACTGTCACCACGCGGTCAGCTCCATATTTAATCATTTGCTCTCCTAAAGATTGCACCGATTCGCCAAGCAGCACCCCGACCACTTCGCCGCCTTGGGCGATTGTTACGGCTGCAGCAATCGCTTCAAACGATACGTTTCTTAATGCTCCATCGCGAACTTCCCCAAGTACCAATACTTTCTTTCCCATGTTCGTCCCTCCTGTCAGTTATATGACCTTTTCTTCTTTATGCAATGCGTTGACCAGCTCTTTTACTTGGCCGCTTAAGTCTCCCTCAAGAACACGCCCTGCTTCCTTTTTGGGCGGGAGAAAAACATCAAGCGTTTTCGTTTTCGGTTCAACGTCCTCTTCTTCAAGATCCAGATCGTCCAGCTCCAGTTCTTCAAGCGGCTTTTTCTTGGCTTTCATAATACCCGGCAAAGACGGATAGCGCGGTTCATTGAGTCCTTGCTGTGCCGTTACGAGCAGCGGAAGCGAAGTTTCGATCTTTTCTGAATCCCCCTCCACATCGCGGACAATTTGCACCGTATCACCGTCGATTTCGATGCTTGTGATCGTTGTGACACTAGGAATGTTCAGCTGCTCCGCCACGCGCGGCCCCACTTGTCCGCTGCCGCCATCCACAGCGACATTTCCGGCAATAATTAAATCCGCTCCTTTATCCTTTAAATACTCAGCTAAAATTTTAGCTATTGTATATTGATCGCTTTCCTCTACATCCTCTTCTGTATTGATGAGCACCGCTTTATCAGCTCCCATGGCCAGTGCTGTGCGCAGCTGCTTTTCGCTTTCTTCTGTGCCGACGGTGACGACTGTTACTTCGCCTCCCTGATCATCGCGAATTTGGATCGCTTCTTCCACCGCGTATTCATCATAGGGATTAATAATGAATTCCGCTCCGTCCTCTTGAATCGCACCATTTTCGATGGAAATCTTCTCTTCTGTATCGAATGTTCTCTTTAACAGTACATAGATGTTCATCTTTTCCCCTCCCACATCCTCAACTTTCTATCGTTTTAAAAGATTCTGAAAAAATATTTCAAAAAAATTATTTGCCTGCAAATTCAGGCCGGCGCTTTTCGAGAAAAGCTTGGATTCCTTCCTTCGCATCTTCCGAAGAAAATACGGTTCCAAAAGACTCCGCTTCTTTCCGAACGCCCTCGTAGTACTCGGCATGCTTTGAATAATTCAGCAGCTCAAGAGCCGCTTTTGTGCTTACAGGACTTTTTTCCGCTATTTTTGCAGCCAGCTCCCGCGCTTTTGGCAGCAGTTCTTCCTCGGGATAAGCGCGATTGGCGAGTCCCCACTGCACCGCCTCCGTTCCTGATACCGGTTCGCTCGTCAGCAGCATTTCCGCAGCCTTAGCCATGCCTACATATCGCGGCAGACGCTGTGAACCCGCAAATCCCGGCACGAGCCCTAAGGACAGTTCCGGCAGCCCCAGCTTGGCGTTTTCAGTCACCAATCGAATGTGGCAGCTCATCGCCAGCTCCAGTCCCCCGCCCAGCGCCGCGCCATGAATCGCAGCAATCACCGGCTTCGGGAAGCGTTCCACTCTTTCAAAGATCCGCTGTCCGTAGGCAGCCAGCTCAGCGAAACGCTCTTTCGTTTCAATGGAAGTAAACTCTTTAATATCCGCACCTGCCGAGAAGAACCTGCCTTCCCCGCTAATTATTGCCACTCGCACATCTGGATCCTTTTCAATGTCATTCAATGCTTCATCTATTTCCGCAATCAGCGCCTTTGAAAGAGCATTTGCGGGCGGATGCTGAATCGTCATTTCAGCTATGCGGCCCTTTCTTTCCCAGGATATGTAGCTCATTTACGTTCCATCCCCTTCCAGTTCGTTGCTTAGTGGACAGAAAATCCGTTTAGCAGCATATCGCTTACACCCGGAGCCAGAGCGACCAAATCATATTTTTGATCATTCATCACCCAAGTGGTAACGGTTTCATCCATCGTACCAAAAACCATCTGTCTCGCCAGTAATACGTTTAATGAAGCTCTGAATTCCCCTTTGTTAATACCTTCCTTTAAGATCTCATCCAAAAGTTGCAAATAGTCTTTAAGCACCTCGTTGATCTTTAAACGAAGCTCCTTATTCGACTGTCTAAGCTCCAACTGAGTGACCACAGCGAGATGCGGATCTTCTGACAGCATTTTGAAATGGCTTTCCACTAATACTAATAATTTCTCCGCGGCTGTCGATTTTCCTGCAATCGCTTCTTGAATTTTTTCTATAAAATGCCCCATCTTTTCACGAAAGAGGGAAATAAGAAGGTCCTCTTTATTTTTAAAATATAAATAAATCGTTCCATCTGCCACTCCCGCCTGCTTGGCAATCTTCGCCACTTGAGCTTGATGATAACCATTCTCGGCAATTGTCACAACGGCCGCATCAATGATCTGGTGGTATTTAGGTTTATTTCTCTTCACAGGCTGACTCCCTCCTGACTCAATAAATGAATGATTATTCATTCATTATACATCATATCCTCTATCTGCAAAAGGGTCAAGAGGGCGCCTGATAATCTTTTTTTCTTCTTTTATTTCTGTTCTTCGTCTATTAATGCCCTTCTTAATATTTTGCCGACGGCTGTTTTAGGAAGTTCTTCCCTGAATTCATAAATCCGCGGCACTTTATAAGAAGCTAACCGTTCTCTCGCATAGCGGTTCAGCTCTTCTTCTGATGCATGGCTTCCGGCCTTCAGTACAATATACGCTTTGACCGTTTCTCCGCGGTAGGGATCGGGGACTCCGAGGACGATTGCTTCTTGAATGGCTTCATGCTCATAAAGCACTTCCTCCACCTCACGCGGATAAATATTGTAGCCGCCCGCTACGATCATGTCCTTCTTGCGGTCCACCACAAAAAAATAACCTCTCTCATCCATGTAACCGAGATCTCCTGTAAGCAGCCAGCCGTCTTTAAAAACGTTTTCTGTTTCCTGCGGCCGATTCCAATACCCTTTCATCACTTGCGGTCCTTTAATGGCAATTTCTCCAATTTGATTTGGCGGCAGGGGATCACCGGTTGTCAAAGACAGGATCGCCGCGTCAGTATCAGGCCAAGGAACACCTACGCTGCCGCTCACTCTTTCACCACCCCAAAGAAAGTTGGCATGCGATACCGGAGACGTTTCCGAAAGACCATACCCTTCCACCAGCTTTCCGCCAGTGATTTGTTCAAACCTTTGCTGCACTTCTAACGGAAGCGGAGCCGAACCGCTCAAGCAAGCATGTATGGACGATAAATCATACTTTTTCAAACGGGGATCGTTCAGTAAAGCGATGTAAATGGTTGGCGCACCCGGGAATAATGTCGGCCGCTGTTTCGCGATTGTTTTGAGCGTGGTCTTCACATCAAATTTCGGCAGCAGCACCATTTTAAAGCCTTGCATAACCGATAAGATCATAACCGTCGTCATGCCGTATACATGGAAGAACGGCAGCACCCCCAGAACGACTTCCTCTCCTTCTTGACATCGATACATCCAATTGGCGCACATGGATGCGTTAGCGACAAGATTCTTATGGGTGAGCATCACTCCCTTTGGAAATCCGGTCGTGCCTCCCGTATATTGCAGCAGTGCAAGATCCGTCTCAAATTCAAACGGAATCTTCATTTCTTTTGCAGCTTCATTCGCCATAATCTGCTTAAAATGATGATTGGATCCGCACTCTTTTACTTCGACCAGCCATCCGCTCTGCTTCTTCTGAATAAATGGGTACAGGATATTTTTCGGAAAGGGCAAATAATCTTTGACAGCGGTTACAATCAGATGTTCTAGCGAAGTGTTTTTCCATATTTTTCGCACGCGGGGATATAAGAGATCAAGGGTAATCATTACTTTAGCACCGGAATCCGTCATTTGATATTCAATTTCTCTTTCCATATACAGAGGATTGGTTGGGACAACGACGCCGCCGGCATACAGCACACCGAAATAACTGATCACCGCCTGCGGTCCGTTTGGAAGCATGATGGCGACACGGTCTCCTTTGCGAATGCCGATTTTTTTTAAATAGGTTCCAAGCTTTAAAGCGGATTCATAGATCTCTTTAAAAGTCAGCTCTTTGCCTAAAAAGTGAATAGCTGTTTTCTTTGGATACCTTTCGGCCGCGTTGGACAAATAGGACTGCACGGTCCGCTTTTCATACGTTAAGGTGGTCGCGATTTCTTTTGGGTATTGCTTGAGCCATGGCTTGCCACTCATTGCCGTACCTCCTTAAGATTGCGAAAATTTAAAATACTTATTTAAGTATACTCTATTCAGCCTCTTTTTGCCAAATGCCAATTCTAAGAATCAGAAAAAGCGGCCGGTTCTTCAGCCGGCCGCCTTTGCGATTAAGCGCTTCTCTGCATATCCCGATTTTTGTTCTTGCGTTCGCGTTTCACCGCTTTGTAAATGGATGGCACCACAATCAGCGTCAGCAATGTAGATGTCGTCAATCCGCCAATCACCGTGATCGCCAGCCCCTTTGATATTAAAGCGGCTGAAACGGATTCTGTATCGCTCGAAAGCGCCAGAGGAATCAAAGCGCAGATCGTCGCTACCGCTGTCATTACGATCGGACGCAAACGCACCTTGCCCGCTTCGACTAATGCCTCCGTAATATCCATTCCTTCTTTGCGGTTCGTTTCCACCCGGTCTAGCAGCACGACCGCATTGGTAACCACGACGCCGATCAGCATAAGCAAACCGATCATGGAACTTAGTGACAGCGGCTGTCCGGTTGCCAGCAATAAACTGAAAGAACCAATCGGCACGAAAAGAATGGATGTCAAAATGACTACTGGTGTCCAGATTCCCTGGAAGGTCGCACATAGAACGATAAATACTAACCCTATCGCCATGAGCATTGCTGAAATGATATTGGTGAATTCTTTATTAATTTCCTCATTGGCTCCGCCTGTTTTTAAAGTAACGCCTTCAGGGAAGGAAAGTTCCTTCATCTCTTTTTCTATTTTCTGAGACATCTCTAAGACGTTTTGGCCTTTGACGGTTGCTGTTACTTTAGCTAATGCCTTTCCGCCTTCATGCTTAATTTCTTGCGGGGTTTTGACTTCCTTAACCTCCGCCACTTCTTTCAGCGGCTTTTCCCCGTTTCCTGTAGGGACTTTTAAATTCAGCAGCTGCTCTTTAGTGGAAATTTTTTGGTTGTAAGCGAGCGTTAGCTGGTACAGTTCATCTTGAATCTCATAATCCAAGAGCTGAACCGGCAGCAGCCGCTCTTGAACAGCACTTAAAATCTGCTGGCTGTTCACATTGGCTTGACGGCCCTCTTCATTAATCTCTACTTCCCATTTTGTAAGAGCGCTTGTCATTTCATTGCGAATATTCTTTAAATCATCGTTTTTCTTCAGTTCCTCTTCCACCATGCCGGATGCTTTTTTAAGCGCAGCAAAATTATCGCCGTATAATTCAACATTGATTTCATTGCCGCCAGGGGCACCGCCAACCGGAGAGAAATCTTCCACGGTAATTTCCGCTTTCGGCACTTCCTTCTCCAAATCCCCTTTAAATTCCTTGAGCAGGGAATCCGCTTGATAGCCTTTTTTCAATTTCACAATGAACAGCGCCTGATTATCTTTCTTTTGCATGTTCATCTGGTCGAGTGATTGCCCGACTTCGGCGCTGCTGTAGTCCACTTCTTTTCGTTCTTGTAAATAGCTTTCTATCTTCTCTGATGCTGCATTCGTTTCATCAAGAGTCGCTTGAACAGGCAGGGTCATTCCCACTTTCATCGATGTGCCGCTCTCAGACGGCATGAGGGAAAAGCCCATCATCGGAACAAGCGCAAAGGAACCGACGAGTAACATAATGGAGGCAATAATGACCAGCCATTTTCTTTTCAAGGCGCCGCGCAAACATTTTTCATAAAATTGCAGCAGCTTGCTCTCCCGTTCTTTTTTCGCCTTTTTCTTTAAGAAGACGCTGCCTAGCATAGGAATCAGCATAATGGCGACAAGATAGGAAGCGATAATTGAGAAGACTACCGCCAAAGAAAACGGCCGGAACTGTTCGCCTGTATAGCCCGAGACGAATACGATCGGCAAGAAGACAATGCACGTGACAATGGTCGAAGAACCGACCGCTTTCATGACTTCCTTCGTTGCTTTTTCTGCAATTTCCTTCTTTGGCAATTGATCGCCTTTTTCCTTCAGCCAGCGGTCGATGTTTTCAATTACAACGATGCCGTCATCCACGATTCGGCCGATGGCGACAGCCAGTCCTCCAAGCGTCATGACGTTCAAACTATAGCCCATCTTCTCAAAAATAAAGATCGTCACAAATATAGAAACTGGCAATGAAATAATGGAGATGATCGTAGCCCGGAAGCTGCGCAAAAATAACGCGATGACGATCACAGTAAACAAGGCGCCAAATAGCCCTTCCTTCACCAGCTTGGAAATCGACGTTTCGATTTCATTTCCGAAGTCCATGATCGGATAGACTTCAAACTTCTCTTTCTCTTTATATTTATCTATGACTTTATGGATCGCTTTTGTGATTTCGACCGTGTTGCCGCTCTTCTCTTTCGTTACGTCGATGACAAAGGCCGGCTTACCGTTATAGCGGGAAGTTTCTTGTTCCTCTTCCTTCATTTCAATCTTCGCAATATCGCCGAGAGCCACTGGCTTTGCTGCCGTTCCTGGAGGCAGTTGCGCTGAAACTTTCAGCTGCTTCAGCTGCTCTATGGAGCGGACTTGGGGAGTCAAATCTACCGGAATGGTAGCCCCGTCGTTTTCAATCGTTCCGACGGATAAACTTTTGTTTGTCGACTCTAAAGATTGCTTGACCGCTTCTAATGTAAGACCATGTTCTTTGGCTTTCTTTTCATCTACTTCAATCATCCATTGCTTTTTCAATTCCCCATTGATGTTGATATTCGCAATACCGGCTATTTTCTTCATTTCCGGGATGATGGTTTCATTCAGGCTTTCCTGCAATTCCTCTTGGCGATCGGAAGCGATAGCAAATTGCAGGATCGTATTCATCATACTGTCGGTTGTCAAAATATTGTGATCCGTATATTCCGGGAGCGCCAGCCCGCTGATTAACGTCTCCAGTTTAGCAGAGGATTTATCCAAATCTGTCCCATAAGGATATTCCACTATAAATGTAATCATTTGGCTGGATGTCGTGCTTGTGATGCTTTTCGTATCTTCGGATGCTTCCAGCCGCTCCTCAAACGGCTTTGTAATATTCTCCTCATTTTCCTCCGCAGACGTGCCACCCGGAGTCGTCATCTGAACAAATAAAGCAGGATATGAAACATCCGGCATTATCTCTTTTGAAATGGTGCGGGAAGATAATATCCCTCCACCTAAGATCAGCAAGCATAATAAAAAAACAGCAACTCCGTTTTTTATACTCCACTTCGTTAAAAACATTAGGTCAAATCCTCCTCCATAGGTTAAGTTCTCTATTACTTTAGCAGGTTAATATGAACTCAATATGAACAAATGGAGGGATTTTTTCAATTTTTATCCACGAAAGATGGCAAGTGGACAATAAAGCTGCTGCCTTTTCCTATCTTGCTGTAAATTTCGATTTCTCCTTTGTGCAGGTCGACGATCTTTTTGACAATTGATAGACCAATGCCGTTGCTTGTCTTTTCTGTTCTGGAGCTGTCTGCCCGGTAAAAGCGTTCAAAGATCCTTCGCTGGTCCGCTTTAGCGATGCCTAAGCCGGTATCCTCCACACCAACCAAAATGGTCTCTCCTTTTTGTTTCAGCCACACTTTGATCTTTCCGCCTTGCTGATTGTATTTAATGCTGTTTTGCAATAGATTGCACCAGACTTGATAAAGAAGATCACGGTCTGCTTGAATGACTGTCTGGGGCAGCGTCAAATCAAGCTCCAGCTCTTTCTCCGACCACTGAGGTTCCATCGTTACAATCAGTTCCCGTATTTGCTCATCCAGAGAGTAAGAGGTCGGGTGAAAAGGATGCTTCTCTGATTCCAATGAGGAGAGGCTGAGCAAATTATGGCAAAGCCGGGATAAGCGCTCGCTTTCCTGTTCGATGATTTCACTGTACTCCAGCCGCTCTGCCTTTGATATCTCAGGTGATTTCAGCGCTTTGGAAAACCCTCGGATGGATGTTAGCGGCGACTGAATTTCATGGGAAACATCCGAAATAAAATGCCTGCGCATTTCTTCCAGCTTGCTTAAATCCTCCGCCATCGCATCGATACTCCTCGAAAGCATGCCAATTTCATCTTTGCGTGTAGAATGCAATTGAATATTAAATTGCCCTTTTGCCAGCTGCTTTGTAACGGCTGTCATCTCAGTCAGCGGCTGCACAATATACCGTGAAACGATGAGAATTAACCCCACGCCGATCACTAGTGAAGCACTGATTCCAAGATACAATGACTTATACAACTCCTGTTCCAGCCGCTGATCATCAAAGTAAATAAAAACCGCATAGTTCCCATCATCCATTGTAAAGGGTAACCCAATGACCATATAGCCAAAAGCATTGTTATTCCCTTTATAAGTCTGCCCCTGCTTCACCTTATTAACGGCCTCTTTGGAAATGTCAATGATTTTGTTTTTGGAATGGCCGTACACATGAATTTGCCCGCTGGGATCGTACAGCTGAAAACGCATATAAAGCGCTTCATATAAACGGTCATAAGTCGCCTTGAACCTCTCCTTATCCGTCGCCTTTCGGTAAAATTCAACAAAACCTTTTCCATGATTCAGTATCTGCTCTTCCTCATCAGCGCCATAGCTCTTATCAAGCAGGGAGTACACCGTCATGACTCCCGCGCCCAGACTGAGGATGAATATCAGCATATATATGAGGATTATTCGCGTGTAAAGTGTCTTCATCCGTTCACTTCTAAGCGGTAGCCGAGTCCGCGAACAGTCACGATTTCCACCTGTTCATCAAACGGACGTATGCGCTGGCGGATACGTTTAATATGAACATCTACCGTCCGCTCATCTCCCTCATAATCCATGCCCCAAATCTGTTCGATTAGCTGAGCGCGGGTAAAGATTTTTCCAGGATAGCTGGCTAGCCTATGCAATAAAGCAAATTCTTTTTGCGGCAATATAATGGATTGGCCGCCGCAGGAAATTGACAGCGCCAGCTTATCCAGCAGCACTTCACCAAGATGAAGCTGATGAGACCAAGCAATCCGGTACCTTCTTAAGAGAGCTTTCACCCTCATCACCAGCTCCATCGGGTCAAAGGGCTTGACGATATAATCATCCGCCCCGCATTGAAATCCGATTAATTTGTCCGCTCTTTCTCCTTTGGCTGTTACCATTAAGATCGGAACCTCGGAAAAAATCCGCACTTGTTTGCACACTTCCACGCCGTCCATTTTCGGCATCATTAAATCAAGCACCAATAATTCAGGCTGGCATTCATACATCTTATTTAGCGCTTCTTCTCCATCATATGCTTGAATGACATCGAATCCCTCTGGCTTTAAGTAAATGCTTAACAGCCTTTGGATGTGCGGATCATCCTCTGCTACAAGAATACGCACCATGTCCATCCCTCCAACTGCTTTTCTCTCTCTTTTATCATAGCGCATAAATATGAACCAAATATGAACATTTTCTCAATTTTTTAAAGTATAGGCGCTTTCTTACAAAAGTCAAGTCAGAAAAAGGCTGCTCTCCTTGTTTCGAGAACAGCCTGATCCAGCATGGTTCTATAAAGCCGACGAATTGCCTAGGCAAAAAACATCATATAGATCATTCCGATGGCAAGAAAAACGCCGCACAGCACAAACAGTACTTTAGCTAATGTTTTCATAATCAGATGAACTCCTTGTTATAGTAAAGCCGAGCCAATGACATAGGACAAGCCGATGGAAATAACCATGGAGATAAAACCGACCGCGCGATTATCATTTTGAATCTCATCGTCAATTTTAAAATGAGGGGTTAGAAACTCAAAGATAAAGTAGCCGATGAGCAAGAGAGTAAAGCCGTATACCCCCCATCCCACCATCGTCATCACCTTGTCATTATGCAGGATCGAATGGCGAAAGATATTCGCAATACCAAATATTTTCCCTCCGGTCGCCATGGCGACCGCCATGTTGCCGTTTTTAATTTCTTCCCAATTTCGGTACTTTGTCACCAGTTCAAAGATAGCTAAAAAAAGAATGACACAAACAATCACTACACTGTAGTAACCGGCTAGCTGAACGAAATTATTTTCCCAGAATCGGTTCATCCCATTTGCTCCTTCGTCTGTAATCACTTAAATTCTACAACGGTCACTCCGCTGCCGCCTTCTCCAGCTTCACCGAAGCGTATTCGCTTAACCGACCGATGGTTTTTCAAGTATTCTTGCACTCCTTGTCTTAAGGCGCCGGTTCCTTTGCCGTGAATAATGGATACACGCGAGTACCCGGCCAGCAAAGCATCATCAATATACTTCTCGACCTTCAGCAGCGCATCCTCAAAACGCTCTCCGCGAAGATCAAGCTCGAGAGAAACATGGTAGTCTTTTCCGCGAATTGTTGCCAGCGGCTTAGGTTCTGGCTTTTTCTCTGCTTTCACCCACTGTAAATCCGATTCTTTCACTTTCATTTTGATAATCCCCATCTGTACTTGCCACTCGCCGTCTCCGCTTTTTTCAATAAGGTGACCTTTTTGACCAAGGCTCAGCACTTTCACCTCATCACCAGGCTTTAATGTCCTTCCGTCAGCCGCTTTTTTCTGCTTCTTCGGCGTCTGTGATTCCGGAGCGGCTGCTGAGAGCCGGCGCTTCGCCTCAATTAATTCATGCTCTTTAATGCCCGCTCGCTTTTCGAGCTGCATCTTGCGCAAATCCTTAATCACTTCTTCCGCTTCGGCTTTCGCTTGTTCAACAATCGCTGCCGCCTTTTGACGCGCTTTCTCAGTCAGCTCCTCTTCATGCGCATAGAATTCCTGCATTTTCTTTTGCATTTCCTGATGAAGCTTCTCGGCCGTTTTTAAATAATCCCGCGCTTCTTTTTCTTCTTCTTCCGCCATCTTCCGGCTCCGTTCAAGGGAAGCAATCATTTGATCAACTTCATTTGTATCCGTGCCAACCAGCTTGCGCGCTTGCTGAATGATGCCCGTATCCAGCCCGAGGCGCTGCGAAATTTCAAAAGCGTTGCTGCGTCCGGGTACCCCGATCAATAAGCGGTATGTCGGGCTTAATGATTCTACATCAAATTCCATGCTGGCATTGATGACCCCTTCCCGGTTATAGCCGTAGGCCTTTAATTCCGGATAGTGGGTCGTTGCAATCATGCGGGCACCGCGGCGGCGCACCTCATCGAGAATGGAGATTGCCAGCGCTGCCCCTTCCTGCGGATCAGTTCCTGCTCCCAATTCATCGAACAGCACGAGAGAATCATGGTCAACTTGCTTTAAAATGTCTACAATATTCACCATATGCGAAGAAAAGGTACTTAAGCTTTGTTCAATCGATTGTTCATCCCCAATATCTGCATAAACCGACTGGAACACAGCAGTTTCCGACCCGTCCTGCGCGGGAATCTGCAGTCCGGACTGTGCCATCAAAGTAATTAATCCAACCGTTTTTAACGTGACGGTCTTTCCTCCGGTGTTAGGTCCGGTGATGACAATCGTGCTGTAATCTTTGCCCAGCTCAATGTCACTTGGCACCGCTTCATCAACTGGCAAAAGCGGATGGCGCGCCTTGCGCAGACGGATGCAGCCATTAGGGTTGACAGCTGGTTTCGATCCCTTCATCGCCTTTCCGTACTTGGCCTTTGTAAACATGAAATCCAGTTCGCCAAGCAGATCCGTTAACCGGTACAGCTCTTCTCCATGAAGCTCTACTTCCGCCGTTAGCTCGGTGAAAATCCGTTCAATTTCCAATTGCTCTTTCAGCTTTAGCTCGCGCACTTGATTGTTCATTTCTACGATGGATTCCGGCTCGATAAACAGCGTTTGGCCGGAGGAAGATTGGTCGTGAACAATCCCGCCATAATGGCCCCGGTATTCTTGCTTTACCGGGAGCACATAACGGTCATTGCGAATGGTGATGATCGCATCGGACAGCATTGTTTGCGCGTTTTTCCCGCGGATCAGGCTCTCCAGCTTGCTGCGGATCCGGCTTTCATTGGATCGCAGCTGCTGGCGAACATGCCGCAGGGCCGCGCTTGCTGAATCAAGGACGCCGCCGTGTTCATCTACCGTGTGCTTAATCCGGTGTTCAAGCGGCGTCAGCACCGGCATACTTTCTGCTTTTACTTCCAGAATCGGCAGCTGTTCTCCGTCTTCCAGCAGCCCGGTGATAAAGTTTTTCATCAGCCGTCCCGCAGAAATTGTGCTGGCAATCTGTACGAATTCCATCCCATTTAACATGCCACCAATCTGCGAGCGCTTCACATGCGGACGAATATTATAAATGCCTCCAAGCGGTGCATGTCCTTTGATGCGAAGCACTTGAACCGCTTCATCCGTTTCTTCCTGCAAACGGACCACTTCTTCATAAGCAAGAGCTGGCTTTAATGATTCCGCTTGTTCTCTCCCCAAGGAGGAGGCCGCATGTTCAGCCAGCTGACGCTTAATCTTGTCAAACTCAAGAGTCTCTAATACTTTTTTATTCACTGGAAACATTTCCTCCCAATTATCTATTTAAAAAAGCAAAAAATTGGTCTTTGCTGTAGGTGTTCAGTACCGTTTCTGAACGAAGCCAGCCTTTTCTGGCGGCCTTTGCCCCAATGTTCATAAAGCTGAGATGTTCAATGGCATGAGCATCCGTATTAATCATGACCTTCACTCCGGCTTCCTGCGCTTGGCGAAGATGCTCGGCAGATAAATCAAGCCGCTGCGGATTGGCATTCAATTCAAGAGCAGTGCCGGTTTCTTTCGCCAATTGAATGAGCGCGGGCATATCCACATCATAGCCGCTGCGTCGGCCGATAAGTCTTCCCGTCGGATGGGCAATCAAGTCCACATGAGGATTGCTTAATGCCGTTTTTAAACGCTCCATGATCGTTTCGCAAGGCTGCGAAAAGCTGGAATGAATCGAGGCGATAACAAAGTCCAGTTCGCTCAGCAGCTCGTCATCATAATCCAGTGTTCCATCAGGCAGGATGTCCATTTCAATCCCCGATAAAATTTCAATATCGCGATATTTTTCATTTAAACGGCGAATTTCTTTATTTTGTTTTAGAAGCCGGTCAACGGATAAGCCGTTCGCAACTTTTAAAAAACGGGAATGATCGGTTATCGCCATATATTCATAGCCTTTCGCCCGGCAGGCTTCGATCATTTCTTCAATAGAATAGGCTCCATCCGACCAGGTAGTATGCATATGGAGATCTCCTTTAATATCACCGGCCTCCAGCAAGCTTCCTTCCTCCTGAAACGTCTCGACCTCCGTGCCATCCTCCCTGATCTCAGGGGGAATCCAAGGCAGTCCAAAATGATGATAAAAGTCCGCCTCAGTTGAAAAGGTGCTAACCGCACCAGTTGCCGTCTTCTCGACACCGTATTCGCTTATTTTCTCTCCGCGTTCCTTCGCCAGCTGGCGCATCCGGACATTGTGATCTTTAGAACCTGTAAAGTGATGAAGCGTTGAAGCAAATTCCTCTGGCGCCACAATGCGAAAATCGACGGAGACATCCCACTCTCCTTCAACAATGACCGATACTTTCGTGTCGCCGGCCGCAATGATTTCTTTCACACCAACAAGCTTCAGAAGCTGCTCCTTCACAGCGGCTGCTTCATTCGCAGCAATGATGAAATCTAGGTCTTTAATCGTCTCCCGCAGGCGCCGCAAACTGCCGGCCCGAGAAAACTGAAGCACGCCTCTCATAGCCGCCAGCTCTTTTTCAATTTTTTCAGCAACCGGCAGCATATAAGAAATCGGCAGGCGCTCCGGCCGCTTGCCCGCCTGAGCAATAGCCGCTAGGATTTTCTCCTCTGTTTTCGCACCAAAGCCGCTGAGCGCCCGCACACGCTGGTTCTCACAAGCCGCTTGAAGTTCCTCCATACTAGCCACACCTAATTCTTTATAAAGCTTGGCAATCTTTTTGCCGCCCAGCCCCGGCAGCTGTAACAGCGGAAGCAGTCCGGCCGGTACTTCATCCTGAAGCTCTTTTAATACTGAGGATTCGCCTGTCGACCGGTACTCTTCAATAACGGCGGCTGTGCCTTTTCCGATGCCTGCCAGCTTTGTAACATCCTCTATTTCCGCTAAACTGCGATCATCGTTTTCCAGCGCAGCGGCCGCCTTGCGAAACGCCGATATTTTAAAAGGATTGTCCCCTTTCAATTCCATGTATAACGCTATTTCCTCCAGCAATTGGATGATGTTCTTCTTGTTCATTGTCTAGGTCACCTAGCTTTCCAAATGACTTTCTTCCTTATATACTAGCAGAAAAGCTGCTCAAAATAAAAACTTCTCTTTTTTTAAAAAGAGAAGTTCTTCATACGGCTGAGCGGCTCAATATTCCGCAGTGCATCCGATAAGTAAGGAGTGCGGTGGATGATGTAATCGGCAACAAAGGATTGGCCTATCCATTCCTGTACACTGCTTTGCGGAAGCAGCGCGGCAAGATATAATAAAACAAACAAAACGAGATATATTTCCGCAAATCCAAGAACTCCCCCAAATATCTTGTTCACTTCCCTTATAATAGGGATGTGAGCAATGATATTCACGAAGGAGGCAATGATGGATAGGGCGATTTTGACGATGATAAATAGAAGGATAAAGGCAATTGCGCTATAATAAAAGGATTCAAAGCCCGCCGCGCCCATATGAAAAGATTGGATGCTTTCCATAGGGGGCATCGGTATCCATTGCTCAAGCAGCGGCGCAACTTGCTTGCGCAGCGCAAACGCTGCGATCAAAGCAATAACGGAGCTTGCCATGTGGAAAAATTGTAAAATAAATCCTCGTTTTAAGCCAATTATAATGCCTGCAAGGAGCAAAAGCAGTAAAATGATCGTAAGCATATCGGTCAATCCTTTATTTGGTTTAGTTGTTTTTTCAACTGTTCCATTTCTTCTTGAAGCTTTACATATTCATGAACCGCATTCACCGCGGTTAATACAGCAATTTTATTCAAGTCCAGCACCGGATTCTTTACGCTGATTTCCCGCATTTTGTCATCGACCAGTTTGGCGACCATGCGGATATGGCTTTTCGATTCTGTCCCGACAATTGTATAATGATGTCCATGTATCTCCACTGTGATACGGGTCTTTTCTTTGTCTGACAATTGAATAGCCTCCATTCTTAAAGAATCCTAACTGTTATCATACCATGAGTGTTTCCGCATGAAAAGTCGAAAGTAAGAAGGAGAGTCTCCATTGAGTCAAACTGTATTAAAAGTAACAAGCGCCGCTTTACAAAAAATGAAAACACATTACGAATCCTACTCCAGCGGCAAGCTGCCCGCAGGAGCCGTTTTTGCCGCTAAAACCGCCCATTGCTCCATTACCGGCTACCGTTCCGGCAAGGTTTTATTTCAAGGACAGCATGCTGCGGAGGAAGCGGCTAAGTGGCAAAGCGAAACCGCCGCAGCATCCCCTGCCAAGCAGAAGCAGCCAAAGGCCGCTTCCTTGCCGCTCGGATTTGCGTCGATGTCGGTGATCGGCAGCGATGAAGTCGGGACGGGCGATTACTTTGGACCGATCACAGTGACCGCGGCCTTTGTAAAAAAAGAGCAAATTGCCGAATTGCAAACGCTGGGTGTCCGCGATTCCAAGAACTTATCCGACTCGCAAATCATCCATCTCGCTAAGCAAATCGTCCGGATGATTCCATATAGCCTGCTGATCATCCATAACGAAAAATACAATCAGCTTAAGCAAAAGGGCATGTCTCAAGGAAAAATCAAAGCCCTGCTTCATAACCAAGCGCTTATTAATTTACACCAGAAAATTCTTCCAGAACATCCCGATGCCGTGCTGATTGACCAATTTGCAGAAAAAAAGACGTATTACCGTTATTTACAGGATCAAAAACAAATTTTTCAGGAAAAGGTGTTCTTCAGCACGAAGGGAGAGAGCGTCCATCTTGCGGTCGCCGCGGCTTCCATTATTGCCCGCTACGCATTTGTAAGGGAGATGGATAAGCTTTCAGAAGCGGCTGGCTTTGCCATCCCTAAAGGCGCCGGCAGCCAAGTGGATGCAGCTGCCGCCCGTCTGATCCGCGAAAAAGGGGAAACCGCCCTATGGCAGTATACTAAATATCATTTTGCCAATACGGAAAAAGCAAAAAAGCTTGTGAATAAAAAATAGCCAGCAGGCTCCATGCAGTGAGCGAGAAAGAGGCCGATCCTCGGCGGATCGGCCTCTTTTCTTTACACCTTAAATTGTTTAACAAGCATGTTAAGCTTTTCTGCAAGCTCGGATAATGAATCGGCACTTCTCGTGATCTCCTGCATGGAGCTAGTGGACTGTTCAGCTGAAGCAGCCGTTTCTTCCACACCCGCAGCCGTTTCCTCTGACACAGACGCGATGCTCGCGACAGCGCCGTCCATCGCCTTCGTTTCTTGCACAATTTCTGATAAATCCTCGGTAACCTCTTGAATTTTCCGGACGACTTGCTCGATTGAAGCAGTAATCGTGCTGAAGGCTTCTCCTGTTTGCTTAATTTGGTTCGTGCCTTCATCCACTTGGACAAAGCTGTCTTCCAGCGACCGGACCACCTCGCCTGTTTCGCTTTGGATATTTGTCACAATGCCGGTAATCTCTGACACAGAGCTGCTAACTTGCTCTGACAATTTCCGCACTTCTTCGGCCACTACTGCAAAGCCTTTGCCATGCTCGCCTGCTCTTGCAGCTTCAATGGCTGCATTTAGGGCCAGCATATTCGTTTGATCGGAAATGGAGGAAATCACTTCAACGAGCTGTGTGATGCCTTTCGTATGTTCATAAAGATGCTGAACTTTCACAACGGCGCCTCTGACATTTTCATCGATGAGATTCATTTGGGCCACGGAAGCGTTCATGGATTCATCGCCTTGCTTGGAAAGAGCCAGCACATCTTCCGACACGCTCAGCACCCTTTGTCCGCTTCCGTTTGCATCATCGATATTGGCCATTAGCTTGGCCATCGAGTCGGCCAATTCTGTCGTTGTATGCGCCTGAGATTCCGCCGCTTTTGCCAGTTCTTCCATCGTCGAAGCAATTTGCACACTTCCTTCTCCCACCTCTTGAGAGGACTGCGTCAGCTCCTCGCTCTGGCTCGCTACGACATCGGATATCTCTTGAATCTCCTTCGTCATATCGCGGATTTGCTTGTTCATTTCATTGACGGAAACCATCAACTCTCCCACTTCATCCTTTGAATGCACCTTTAAATCTTCCTGCGTTAAGTCGCCATTGGCGATCTCTTCCATTCGATTCCTAACTAGAACAATAGGCTTCGTTAAAGAACGGGCCATATAAAAAGCAAGAAACGCTCCAAGAATGACGGCGGCTGCGGCAGTCAGTTTGACAATCAGATTCGATTTCTCTCCCGCCTCTATCGCTTTTTGCCCATCTGCTTGAATTTTTTTCTCCCGCTTTTTCGTCAGTTCGTTAAATTCGTGCATAATTTCACTTCCAAGCGGTGCAACCTTACTAGTTAAATTATTCAGCGCCTCTTCTTTGTTACCTTGATCATAAGGAGCAAATACCTCTTCAATCAGCAGGTTTCTCCACTGCTTGCTCTTATCGACTACTTTTTTGGATACAGGGGATTGATTTATAGCAAGCAATTCTTCTTGAAGCTGCTTGCTCTCTTCCGTATAACGATTAAATTCATCACGATACTTAGAATCTCCATAAACAATATAACCGCGCGCAGAAGAAATCCGCTGCGATATGTTGAATCGCAATTTCTCATCCAACGTTAATAAAGCAAGCTCTTCTTTAATTATACTGCTTGTCTTCTTGTTTATAGAAGATACAGAAATAGCATTAAAAACCCCCATAAGGAGAGTTAAGAGAATAATTAGAAAAAAGGAAGCTAACATCTTTGTCTTGATACTTTTCATTATCTTTTCCACCTTTCGTCCTTCATTCTGCAATTGCTTACCAGCAAAGGATAGATAAGGATATTATCGGATATTTATTCAGCCTGTTAAGCAATTGGCGAAAAAAGATAAAAAATCTACATATTTCTTCCTCTATTTATTCTGACCTCTCCCATGATGAGCGCCGGCACAGCAAAAGGCTGTTCCTCTTTGTTGGAACAGCCTTAAATGCCTGATCAGCTGCGCAATTCTGCACCTGTTTCTTCTTTTAACGCTTCTAGAACTTTATTGTGGACCTTTACGACTTCTTCATCCGTCAATGTTTTGCCTGGATCAAAATAGGTCAATGAGAAGGCGATGGATTTCTTGCCTGTCTCCACGTGCTCACCTTCATACAAATCAAATACATGCACATCCTTCAGCAGCTTGCCGCCCGCTCTTTGAATGACATCTTGGAGCGCGCCTGCTTCGACATCACGATTCACTGCGAGGGCAATATCACGGGTGATAGATGGAAAGCGCGGAATCGGCTCGTAGGCGATCGCTTCCTTATCCGCTTGAAGCAGCAAATGCAGTTTTAATTCAAACACATACGTTTCCTTAATATCCAAGTCTTTCGCCTGCTGCGGATGAACTTGACCGACAAAACCGATCCATTGGCCATCGAGTTCAATGCCAGCCGTGCGGCCCGGATGCATGCCCGCAACCTCTGCTTTTTTAAAAACGATGCGGTTTTCCAAGCCAAAGCGGGCAAATAACCCTTCTAATACACCTTTCACTACGAAAAAGTCGACGGCTTTCTTTTCTCCCTGCCACAGATGCTCTTCCCAAAGTCCTGTGATGGCTCCTGCTGCATGCTCTTCCTCGGCCGGAAGCTCTTTGTATGCTTCTTTTAAGAAAACAGAACCGATTTCATAAAGGGCCACTGAATCGATTTGGCGGGCGTTATTGTAGGAAATGACATCCAGCAACTGCGGCACGAGGCTTTGACGCAAGAAAGCGTGCTCCTCGCTCATCGGCATCGCCAGTGCAATCGGCTCACGGGCATCTAACGCGTATTGTGTGGCTTTCGCCTGGCTCGTCAATGAATAAGTGATTGCCTGATGTAAGCCGGCTCCTTCTAAGCAGCGGCGAGCCACGCGGCGTTTTAACTGGTAATCCGTGAGTTTGCCCGGCTTTGTTTCCCCAGAAGGAATCGTTGTCGGCAAATGATCATAGCCGTAGAGCCGTGCAACTTCCTCGACCAAATCTTCGGGAATAGTAATATCGCCGCGGCGTGTCGGAACGGTAACAGTGAAGGCATCATCCGCTGTTTGCACCTCAAATTGCAAACGGCGGAAAATCTCTTCCACTTCCGTCCGTTCCAGCTTCGTGCCAAGATTGCGGTTTAACCGTCCTAATGTGATCGTCACCGTTTTCGCTTCTGCCGCCATTTCACCAGTGACGGCAAGACCGGACAGCACCTCTCCCCCTGCATACTCAGCCATTAATTGTGCGCAGCGGTCAGCAGCTACTTGCACGCGATTAGGATCCACTCCCTTTTCAAAGCGCGCGCTCGCTTCTGAACGAAGTCCGTGATCTTTAGACGCCTGGCGGACACGCTGGCCGTTGAAGTAGGCAGATTCAATCAATACGGTCGTTGTATCGGCTTGCACCTCGGAGTTTGCTCCTCCCATCACACCAGCGATCGCTACTGGCTCCTCACCATTAGTAATCACTAAATGATCGGCTGACAATGTTCGCTGTACTTCATCAAGAGTGGTGATGGTTTCCCCTTCACGGGCGCGGCGCACGATGATTTCCTTCGAGCCCAGACGATCGTAATCAAATGCATGAAGCGGCTGTCCGTATTCTAATAAAATATAATTAGTAATATCGACTACATTGTTGTGCGGGCGGATACCGGCTGCCATCAATCGGGTTTGCATCCAAAGCGGAGACGGGCCAATCTTGACATTCTTCACGATGCGGGCCATATATACCGGGTTATCTTCTTTCGCTTCGATGCGGACTTGAATATGGTCCTCTGTCTTTTCATTTCCTTCATTTAGTTCAATGTCGGGGATCTTGACGTTCGTGCCAAGAATCGCCGCCACTTCATAAGCCACGCCCAGCATGCTTAAACAGTCGGAACGGTTGGGAGTTAAACCGAGCTCCAATACTTTGTCATCCAAGTTTAATTGCTGAAGTGCATCCTCGCCGGGGGCAACATCATTCGGAAACACAAAGATTCCTTCTGCATGTTCTTTAGCCACTATTTTGCTTTCAAAGCCTAGTTCCTGAAGCGAGCAGATCATGCCGTGAGATTCTTCTCCGCGCAGCTTCGCTTTTTTGATTTTAAAATTGCCCGGAAGCACGGCGCCTACTTTGGCCACAGCTACCTTCTGCCCTTTATCAACATTTTTAGCGCCACAAATAATTTGGACAGGCGCCTCATCGCCCACATCTACTAAGCATTTATTTAGCTTATCGGCATTCGGATGCGGTTCACGCTCCAACACATGGCCGACGACGACATTTTTTATGCCTTCGCCCAGGTGTTTAACTTCCTCTACTTCAATTCCGCTGCGGGTTATTTTCTCCGCCAATTCTTTCGCTGACATTCCGCCAAGATCAACGTACTCGCTCAGCCATTTATATGAAACGAACATCTGTAAACTCCTCCCTGCTATTATTCATGGATTGAAAATTGTTTTAAAAAGCGCAGATCATTTGTATAGAAAAGACGGATATCATCGATGCCGTATTTCAGCATGGCAATCCGCTCCGCTCCGATTCCGAAAGCAAATCCCGTATATTTCTTTGAATCATACCCAGCCATTTCCAGAACGTTCGGGTGCACCATGCCAGCTCCTAATATCTCGATCCAGCCAGTGCCCTTGCAAATGCTGCAGCCTTTGCCGCCGCACATGCAGCTGACATCGACTTCAACCGATGGCTCGGTAAATGGAAAGAAGCTTGGACGCAGGCGAATTTCGCGGTCTTCGCCAAACATCTTCTTCACAAATACCTCAAGCGTTCCTTTTAAATCGCCCATGCTGATGTTTTCATCGACGGCTAATCCCTCAATTTGCATAAATTGATGAGAGTGGGTGGCGTCATCATTATCGCGCCGGAATACTTTTCCGGGACAAATAATTTTCACAGGGCCTTTTTCTTTATTGTTCTCCATCGTCCGCGCTTGGACGGGAGAAGTATGCGTGCGCATTAAAATATCTTCTGTAATATAAAAGGAATCCTGCATATCACGAGCCGGATGGCCTTTCGGCAAATTGAGCGCTTCAAAGTTATAATAATCCTTTTCCACTTCCGGGCCTTCTGCAATGGCATAACCCATGCCGATAAATAAATCTTCAATCTCTTCCACAACTCGCGTCAGCGGATGATGATTGCCCGTTCTGACCGGGCGGCCCGGGAGCGTAATGTCGATGGTTTCTTTTTCTAATTGTTCTTGAATCGCCTTCTGTTCAAGCGTCTCTTGCTTCGTTTCGATAGCGGTCTTGATGGCGCTGCGCACTTCATTGGCAAGCGCCCCCATTTTCGGACGTTCCTCCGCCGATAATTTGCCCATGCCCTTCAGCACTTCGGTAACAGGGCCTTTCTTTCCAAGATAAGCGACACGAATGTCGTTCAGCTGCTTCAATTCTTCGGCTGCGGCAATTTCCGCCAGCGCTTCTGTTTGTAATTGTTTTAATTGCTGCTCCACAGTGTAACTCCTCCTTTAGGTTAGCAAAGACTTTCCAATGAATGTAAACTCTTCGTGGCGGCGGTGATCAAATTCCACATAAAAAAGCCCCGTCTCCCGGAAAGGGACGAGGCTTTGATCGCGGTACCACCCTTTTTAACATACATTCTATATGTTCACTTCATTGATGTAACGGTTCTCCACCGGGGCATCTTTACGCCTGCTGCGGTCCTGATGCCGGCTCGAGAGGTGAACTTCGTTTACCGTTTTTTAAAGGAGCTTTCAGTCTTGGGCACCTTCTTCCTGTAAAAAAACCGCATAAACTACTCTTCTCTGTCTTCGCCTTTCGCAATATGCTCTTATCGTACATTATAGTACAGCCATACTATGAAGTTCAAACGTTTTTCAATGATTGCTGGAAATAATACAGCAAAATGCCGGCCGCCACCGCAACATTCAGCGATTCGCTCTTCCCGTAAATCGGAATAAATACGTTGCTTGTTGTTTCTTGCAGCAATGCAGAGTTCACCCCGCTGCCTTCATTGCCGACCAAGAGAGCAAAGGCATCACGCACTTTAGTTTCCCGGTAATCAGCGGCCCGCCCGAGAGACGTGCCATAAACGGGAACACCTCTGTTCTTGAGCTCGGCAATCGCCTCGTTCAAAGGCATATGGATAAGCGGGATATGAAAGTGGCTGCCTTGGGCGGAGCGCAGCACCTTCGGATTGTAGGGGTCGGCGCAGCCGTTCCCTAAGATCACTCCGTCAATTCCTGCCGCATCGGCCGTTCTGATCAGCGTGCCAATATTACCGGGATCTTGAACAGCGTCCACCAGCAAATAACTGCGCCCCGTTAATGACATAGCAACCTCTCGTTTACGGCAAACGGCAAACACCCCTTGATTCGTCCCAGTATCAGCAAGCGCATCGGTGAT
Organism: Bacillus xiapuensis; assembly: GCF_002797355.1. GTDB lineage: Bacteria > Bacillota > Bacilli > Bacillales > Domibacillaceae > Bacillus_CE > Bacillus_CE xiapuensis. The sequence continues at coordinate 2,136,091 of NZ_KZ454939.1, forward strand.
TTCCTCCGTCACAACCGTCATCTCGACCCCATCCAAGTTCCAATGGGCCGGCAAAGAGACGGTTTCTGATACGATTAATTCGATCACTTCATCTTTATAGTTAAGTGCTTCTTCGATCAAATGATGGCCCTCTAATAAATAAAAACCCGTTTTCTCCCGCTCTTTCTTCATAAGCAGCTTTTTCCACTGCTTCACTTGCGGGTTTTTGGATGATTGTATAAATTTCACTTATTCCGCTCCTCTTCCTGCCATTCACCACTGAGCGGCAGAGCATTTTAGTTCTATTATAGCTTATTTTTCGCGCATATTGAATGGAAGCTCAGGAGATAGTAATACTGATCACACAGAAAGAGGAGCGATAACTATGAACTTTAATTTGCGGCAAGCCGTTTTAAACAATATCAGCGGCAGTTCCCAGGAACAGCTGGAGCAGACAATCGTTGATGCCGTCCAGCGGAATGAGGAAAAAATGCTTCCCGGTCTCGGCGTCCTGTTTGAAGTTTTTTGGCAGCATGCCGATGCGCAGGAAAAGCAGCATATGCTCCAAACCCTTGAAGACGGTTTAAAATAAGCCGGCACTCCCTTTAAAAGCCGGCATTGTAAACAGCGGGACTTTTTTAGAGAAAGCTCGCTGTTTATTTGCATTTATTCGAGCTGCGGGGAAGAGGATTTCAAAGCATTTCTCCGCAGTAAAATGTTCGTTTCGTTCGGCCTTGCAACAGCGACGGCAGCCTCTGTTCTTCGTTTCAGCAGCAGAGGAAAAGCAAGAGCCCCCTCACCGTTTGCCGGGGCAATGAATGAATTGGCTCCGCTTCGAATAATTTCTCTCCTGATAAGCAAACGAAGAAGGCGGCTTCTCATCCGCAGCCGCCTTCTTTACTCTGAACTCAAACAGCTGAGCCTGGCCCTTCCGTTATGGCTTTGGCTCCTCATCATACGCAATGAGCACAATGTTTTCTCCGCTTTCCTTGCGAAATTCATGTTCTAACGTCTGAAGCTTTCTTAATTGCTCCGTCTTAAGATTTGCAACCGGATACAGGTTACCCTCTCTCATAATCCTTCACTCCTTTCTTCAGCAGTCCGCACCCTATTTTTCCCGCAATGTACTCCCTTATTCATCAGTCTCAGCCCTTGCCCAATAAAAAAAGCAGCTGCCAATTGATCTCGACAGCTGCGAATCTCCTATTAATTGAAGTCTCTGTAACCGTAACCGGCCCATGGATAACCGTAAGACGGGTAATACGGCGGGCGGTAGTAATGATGCGGATAGTAATGCGGCGAATAGTACGGTGAATAATACGGCGGTCTCGGTCTTGGCCTTTCATACGGATAGTGATAAGACGGAGTAAAATAAGGCGGTTGTCTTTCTTCCATTGAATTAGACCACGCTTGTTCCTCCGGCAGAGGATAATGGTCTTGCTGATCTATGGCCCACTCTTGATTCCACATAATCATGCCTCCCTTATGTTCTTTATACCCTTCCCAATGAGCGGATTTTTTCAGTGATTAGCAACAAGGATAATAAGGGTAACCATAGCCGTAGCCCGGATAGCCATATCCATAGTACGGGGGATATAAAGCGCTCCCTAACAACCCTCCAGCGAATCCTCCCAGAAATGGACCTCCAAAAAACGGACGGCCGTAAAAGCCAAACGGTCTTCCGAAACCAAAGCCGAACGGTCTTCCAAACCCAAACGGACGGATAATTCTTTCATCTTCTCCTCTAACCTCTGGATTTAAATCATTAGCGTAAAAAGGCATTCCTTCGTTCATCGCTCTACTCCCCTTTTCCTATTTGGTTTTTTTTAGCAATCATTCAGATCACTTACCCCTAACATGCTATGCGTTTATCCTGGGAAGGAGCTTATCTTTCCTATAAAATGGGTGATTGACCTACCGAAAAAGAGCCAGGCATTTTAGCCAAATCTCCTGGCTCTCTTCTTGTCTATAATCATTTTCATCATCAGGCGGATGCACAATGACATTGTGTACATACAAACCCTTACTAAATCTCTGTGAATTTATGGGCAATCCCTATTCAAGCGCGGTTCTTTATCATCACTCAACCCCTATTTTAAATTCATTCCTCTCTTCGTTAACTCGCCACCCGTCTTTTTAAACAAAATGAATACCTGCAGCCTGCTTATACCGAATTTTTGTGATACTGCTGAATATGCTCCTTCAGCTCCCAAAAGCCCGGCGTGGAATCCATATCGTAGGTTCTAATGGAACGGATTAGCTTACATTTTAATTCCTGCGCCAGATCCTCTTTCTCTTTATGATCTGTTAAATACAGAGATTTTTTTATTTTCGGTTCAAATAAATCGATCACGGCTTGAAGCGCCTGGTTGTTTTCTTTCGATTCTTTCACAAGCTCGTACAATACTGACATTCATCATTCATTCCTTTCTATGTTCTTTGATGACCTCCGATAACTGAACAATGACTAGTTCAAGCTTCTCTAACTTTTTTTCAAATCTCATAAATAGATAAATCGTGATCGCGATAGGAAAGCCGAAATTGCCGATAATAGAAATCCATTGAGGCAGTTCAATGACCGTCACGAATGACCCCTCCCTTTTGGATAATGGTTTTATTTATTTTTTCAAGAGCTTTTTTATGAAGCTTTGAAACAGCCTGCTGCGTCTTTCCTAACCGTTTGCTGATTTCTGTATTGGACAAGCCCTTTACATAAGCTAAGTCGATCACTTGTTTTTGTTTGGGAGGCAGCTCTTTTAACGCTTCATATAACACAGAATCCACAATGTAGTCCTCTATGCTGGAGCTTTGCAGCAAATCTTCTATTTTGATCTCAGCATAAGGGTCCATGAGCACATCTTCTAAAGTGTTCCCATCTTCCTCTCCTACCGGTTTGTTGATGATTAAAGGGTGCCGCTGTGCTATTTTTCTGATTCGTTTGTCATAATTGATCGCATTATAATACAGTGTGTCGGAAATAAAGGTTGTAAAGCGGATTTGGAAATAAAATTTCTTGAATTCCGTATCGATTTTTTTCCGAATATCTTTGTTTCCTGTGCAAATCGCTTCAATAAGCAAGCATTTATTTTCTTTTTTCTTTAGAAATGATTGAACGATCACATGACCGAAAAATTCTTTATTTTCCTGTAAAAACATCTTTAATTCCCGGCAGCATTCTTTTTCCATGTCATCGAATCCAAACATTACATCACCTGCTTTTTCGCAAAAGATAGAACAAATGTTCTGTTGAATAGGTAAAAAAAATACAAAGCAATGCCTTATATCAGTTGAAGCCGTATATCTATGATAAATAAAGTGCAAAATTCCTAATCGCATTATATCATTATTCATCAAGAAAATGACAAAATTCCACCATTTCTTTCGAAGCTGAAGCTGATTTTTTTTGAGGATTTTCGATCTCCAATTCCCCCCAGAGAAAACCTATTCTCTAGCTGTTTTGAGAAACAACTTCATCCAAACCTATTATTTTGTTTACATTTTCCGATCAGCTAACGGCTGTATTTAGAGTTAACAGTTCGAGCTCTGCATGATTTCCATCCCCCTTTTTATAGAGCTTTACTGTATAAAGAAGAACAAAATGGAAATCGCACAACCTCTTTTTGAAAATTTTTTGTGCGGTTATCTGACCGTTTCCGAAATTAAAAGGAAGGCTCAAACAGCGAGGATTCTCTCATCCTCCGCTCCTGAAAAGAAAACAAAGGGCAACATTGCAAACCTCATCGCACAGGATCGAACGAATCGAGCATTTTGGGGCCGTGATCTCCCGCTTGACGCTTTGTTTTTCGCTTCATTCCGGATGGGGAAATCTTACAGCGGGAGGAATTTCTGATTGCAAAATTTATTAAAATCCTGTTTGATTTTGTCTCTGTATTTTGAAATAATGGATTTGTTTGACAAACAAGAAAGGGGTTTTAGTGATGAAAAACGTCAGGAAATGGATATGGGTGGGATTCTTCATAATTTCCCTTGCTGCTATGACGGCATGCGCCAATGATTCTTCTAATGATGCCGCAGAGGAAACGGAATCCGAGACTGCTTCTGGCCAAGCAAACCATGACTCTGCTCCCGCGCAGGAAACAGGAGAGGATTCAAAAGGAGAAAAGAATTCAAGCTCCAGCGATGCAAACAGCAGAGCTGAAGAAGAAAACGGAGAAGATCATCAGCCTCCAAGTCCTTCCCAAGATTCGTCAGATAGTGACGCAAATCGCCCTGCAGCTAAAGATACAAATGAAAACAAGCCACAAACCCAAAGCCCTTCAAATGAAAAAAAAGACCCGACAACCTCTTCAAACAGCGATAAACAGAAAAGCGTTCACATCAAAAGCGGCGACGAGGCGATTGCCTATTTAAAAGAAAAATTAACACTGCAGGATAATCAAGATATCGTATTTGATGATATGGACGGTTCCTTAAAAACAGACGAATCCGGTTCCTACTACACGATTATTCTTACCTCTAAATCCATAAAAGAAGCTGGCGGTTCAGGAACAGTGGGGATCTATAAAGTGTATCAAAATGGCCATTATACATTAGGCAAGTAACCTGTTTCCACATTGTCAAAGAATCGTTCCATAAGCTTCTAACATAATCGAGCTGGAGAAAAGCGCTTTATGTTTCTCCAGCTCTTTTGCCCTTCCTTCAGTTTCCCCTTGAAAGAAAAGGTTGAATCTCAACTTCTGGCAATAGATGGAAGACTATTGCCGCACTCTTTTGTGAATCGTATGCATCGTTGCTTTTTCATGCTTTCCTCTCTTATTTTTACTATAATTTTTTAGTTAAAGGTTGTTTATTGGATGAGTGGCGTTTCTTTCTAAATTGAACAGCTGATCAGCTGAAATAAATTCAGAAGGGAATGTATGGAACAATGAAAACATCACAAAGAGGCGTCAATTTAATTAAAGAATTCGAGGGTTTGCGACTTACAGCTTATTATGATTCGGTAGGAGTTCTTACAATCGGGTATGGTCATACGAATAACACGGCTTCAGCAGATAAATATCCTGTTTATCCTGGTCAAACCATTACCGCGTCAAAAGCGGAAGAAATTTTAAAGGCTGACTTAATCACTTATGAAAATGCAGTAAACAGCTATGTAACGTACCCAATTAACCAAAATCAGTTTGACGCTTTAGTTTCATTCTCTTTTAACCTTGGAACCGGCGCTTTAAGAACCAGTACGCTGCTGGCAAAATTAAATGCTGGTGATGTGCAAGGGGCTGCGGATGAATTTGATCGCTGGGTGTATGCTGGCGGACAAATTCTAGCTGGTTTAGTCAGACGAAGAGCGGCAGAAAAAGCATTGTTTTTAGAAGGCACAATCAGCGACGTTCCGGATGGTGGTTCAGGATCGGCTGGCGATACTTACATCGTTCAATCCGGCGACACACTCAGCCATATTGCGCTGAAATTCGATGTGACCGTCACACAGCTTAAACAATGGAATCACCTGAATTCCGACCTCATCCGTATCGGTCAAGTGCTGATCGTCAAAGAGCCGGATGGCGGAGATTCCGGCGGCGGTTCATCCGCCGACACTTACGTCGTTCAGTCCGGCGACACACTCAGCCATATTGCGCTGAAATTCGATGTGACCGTCACACAGCTTAAACAATGGAATCATCTGAATTCCGACCTCATCCGTATCGGTCAAGTGCTGATTGTCAAAGAGCCGGATGGCGGAGATTCCGGCGGCGGTTCATCCGCCGACACTTACGTCGTTCAGTCCGGCGACACACTCAGCCATATTGCGCTGAAGTTCGATGTGACCGTCACACAGCTTAAACAATGGAATCACCTGAATTCCGACCTCATCCGTATCGGACAGGTGCTAATTGTCAAAGAGCCGGATGGCGGCGGTTCATCCGCCAAAACTTATGTGGTTCAGTCTGGTGATACACTCAGCGAAATTGCGGTACTGTTCAATACGACCGTTTCTAAGTTGCAATCATTAAACAAAATTAGTGATCCTAGCAAAATTTATGTTGGACAAGTGCTTATAATTGGTTAAAAATCAAGAAACGCCAATCTATGAACAGAGTAGATTGGCGTTTCTTTTGATTGTGCCGGTCGCCGCTGGACGAGCGCCTTCCGCTTTTCGGTTTTGTCCAGCTTCGTCTCCTTGGGGCTCGAGGTCAGATGCCCGTCAGACTGCATGGCAAAAGAGCGCCATTTCGTCTGCCGTTCATCTGCTTGTCGCCCCAGGGCAGTCGGCTCCGCTTTTCGGTGTCCAGCTGCTGGCGCTAGCGGCTCGAGGTCACAAGCCCAGCTGTCTTCAAGGTTCAAGAACAACCTTGCAGTCAGCTGGGCTTGTGCTGGTCGCCGCTGGACGAGCGCCTTCCGCTTTTCTTAGTTAAATGTGATGTTGTTTACTGTTTGGCGGTCTAGGCGCAGGATGACTTCTCCTATTAGTTTGACGGCGTTTTCGTAGTCGTCGCGGTGAAGCATGGCTGCGTGAGAGTGAATGTAGCGCGTGGCGATGGTGACGGAAAGACTCGGTACGCCTCCTGATGTCAGATGGATGGAGCCAGAGTCCGTGCCACCGCCTGCCATGGCATCGAATTGATACGGGATGTTCAGCTCATCCGCCACGTCAGTCACAAAATCGCGCAAGCCTTTATGAGAGACCATGGAGGCATCGTATAAAATAATTTGCGGCCCCTCTCCCATCTTGCTCATTGCCTCTTTCTCGGAGATGCCCGGTGTATCGCCGGCAACCCCTACATCAACGCCGAAAGCGATGTCCGGCTGAATGGTTTGCGCCGCCGTTTTAGCGCCGCGCAAGCCCACTTCCTCCTGTACGGTTCCGACCCCATATACAATGTTTTTATGCTGTTTATTTTGCACATATTTCATCACGTCAATGGCTATGGCACAGCCGATTCGATTATCCCATGCTTTGGCTAGCAGCATTTTTTCATTATTCATCACGGTAAATTCAAAGTAAGGAACGGCCATATCTCCCGGGCGAACGCCCCATTCCATCGCTTCTTCTTTGCTGGAAGCTCCGATATCAATAAACATATCTTTAATATCCACCGGTTTTTTGCGCGCTTCCGCCGATAATATATGCGGCGGTTTTGAGCCGATAATTCCCGTCACATCTCCCTTGCGTGTCACAATGGTTACGCGCTGGGCGAGCATGACTTGGCTCCACCAGCCACCGACTGTTTGAAAGCGCAGGAAGCCTTTATCATCAATTTGCGTGATCATAAAGCCAACCTCATCCAAATGTCCAGCGACCATAATTTTAGGCCCGTTTTCATCTCCTGTTTTCTTCGCAATTAAGCTGCCCAGATGATCCGTTGTGACTTCATCAGACAGCGGTTCTATGTAGTTCTTCATCACGGCGCGAACTTCCCGCTCATTGCCGGGTATGCCTTTGGCATCGGTCAATTCTTTAAGCATCGTTAGTGTTTCATCCATTTTCGGCATGCAGTAGCCCTCCTTTTCCATAACATCTATCCCTTTTAAGTATACGCTACTTGGCAGAACTATACCAAATATTCCATCTAATATCCTTGCTGCTGACGGCGGTAATTGACTTCATTTTTTGCGATGTAGGCTTTTTCTACCTCTTCCGCTGTGAATCCCAGCATTCTTCCAAGAGCAAAATAATCATTGAACAGCATCAGATAGGTTGCTAGAGACTTTTCTTTCATAAATTGAGTAATCGCTTCATAGACGCGCAAAAACTGGGCGGTTGCTGTTTCTGCCGGAGGAGCTGGAGTCCACTCCGTTTCCTGCTCAAACTTCAGCAGCAAACCGAGCGATAAAACAAAGTGCACGCCATCCACAAATTCTTCTAAAATAACCGATTGTTCACTGGAGCCTTTTTTGCTCCAAAATTTAAAGCAGCGTGTTTCATTCGCCAGCTCGCCTGTTTCCACAAGCAAAGCCAGCGCTTTCTTGTCAAATAAATCCGCTTGTTCCAGTCCATGCTCCCTTTCGATGTATGCATCCAGTGCTCTTTGCATATCAAATAGCTTTGATAAATTCATTTTCCTCTCCCTTTCCTTATGAAAAGTAAGCAAGTATGCCCAGATCCAGGACGGCTAATAGCGGCATGCCATATTTAAAGGCGGCGTGTTTTGTCTTATGACGATGTGTTTGCATAGCCACCCAGCTTCCCACCGCCCCGCCGGCGAAGGCCAGAAGCCAGAGCACCCATTCGCTCGTGCGCCAAGCTCTGCGCTTCGCTTTCCTTTTATCATTTGCCATCACCGCATAACTGATGACATTGATAAATAACAAATATACGAACAAATGGACATCCCTCCTTATATTAATTTTACCAGAAAACAGCGCATGTTCGCACTGATGCTCCTGCATATCCCCAAATAAAAAAATCAGACACGCGGCCTGATTTTTTTAGCATTACTTATTTAATTGCGCTTTTGCTGCATCTGCAAGCTGAGCAAATGCTTTCTCATCGCTCACAGCAAGATCGGCAAGCATTTTGCGGTTTACTTCGATGCCGGCAAGCTTTAAACCGTGCATTAAACGGCTGTAAGAAAGGCCATTCATGCGAGCTGCCGCGTTGATACGAGTAATCCAAAGCTTGCGGAAGTCGCGTTTTTTCTGGCGACGATCACGGTAAGCATATTGTAGAGATTTCATTACCTGCTGGTTGGCAACTTTATATAAACGGTGTTTAGCACCGAAAAAACCTTTAGCTAATTTAAGAACTTTCTTACGACGTCTGCGAGTTACTGTTCCGCCTTTTACGCGTGGCATAATATTTCCCTCCTATAAATAATTCCTAATCTTACTTGATGTTGTCTAGCATGTGGCGAATGCGCTTGAAATCGCCTTTAGATACAAGAGCTCCTTTGCGAAGCTTGCGTTTTTGCTTAGTTGATTTATTGGCAAATAAGTGGCTTGTGTAGCCGTGAGAGCGTTTTAATTTACCAGAACCTGTTTTTTTGAAACGCTTAGCTGAGCCGCGGTGGGTTTTCATTTTTGGCATGTGTTATTCCTCCTCAAACTTATTGCTTTTCATTTTTAGGTGCTAAGATTAAGAACATACTGCGGCCGTCCATTTTCGGTTTGGTTTCCACAGTAGCTATTTCCTCACAAGCTTTGGAAAAGCGTTCAAGAACGCGCTGTCCAATTTCTTTATGAGTAATCGCACGTCCCTTAAAGCGGATCGAAGCTTTCACTTTATCGCCTTTTTCAAGGAACTTGATAGCATTGCGAAGTTTCGTATTGAAATCATGTTCTTCAATCGTCGGGCTAAGACGAACTTCTTTGAGATTAATGACTTTTTGGTTTTTTCGAGCTTCCTTCTCTTTCTTCTGCTGTTCAAACTTAAACTTGCCGTAGTCCATAATGCGGGCAACTGGCGGCTTGGCGTTTGGTGCAACCAGCACAAGGTCAAGATTAACGCGTGAAGCTATGTTGAGCGCTTCATTTTTTGATTTAATTCCAAGCTGCTCTCCATTTTGATCGATAAGACGAACCTCACGAGAACGGATTCCCTCGTTTACAAACATGTCTTTGCTAATAATGAGCCACCTCCAAGGTTTGTTAGAATACACGTTATCCTGCGAATACACGTTGACTTCCGACAGCGTTTTTGCTTTTACACATGAAAAATGCGGGCATGAGCGCATACCCGCATAAAAACAGCCCTAAACGGCTATCATTTATTACATTCAAACCTGCCAACTGCCTAGTGCGTCAATCAGGTGAGAAGCGGGTGCTTCTTCTTGTGTATTCTGTTCACCTTAGAACTATATCACAATCCATCATTTTCGTCAATGGATTGTAATGAATCAACGAGATTTATTCTAGCAAAGCTGAATACAATTGGCAAGCATTTTTTGAATTTATCCTTTTTTCACTTCTTTTTTGATCATATCTAAGAAGCTATCAAAGGCCATTGTTTCTGATTTTTGCTCTCCGTATTTACGGACGTTTACCGATTTTGTTTCAATTTCCTTGTCTCCCACAACGAGCATATAAGGGATTTTTTGCATTTGGGCTTCACGGATTTTGTAGCCGATCTTCTCATCACGGTCATCTAGCTCCGTACGGATGCCGGCAGCGCGCAAGCTCTCTTGCACTTCCTTCGCGTAATCAAAATGAACATCGGCAGAAACCGGAATAACCTGCACTTGAACCGGCGCAAGCCAAGTAGGAAAAGCCCCCTTGTATTCTTCAATTAAGAAAGCAACGAACCGCTCCATAGTGGATACGACTCCGCGATGGATCACGACAGGACGGTGCGGCTTGCCGTCTTCTCCAATATAGGACAGATCAAAGCGTTCAGGCAGCAAGAAATCGAGCTGAGCCGTTGAAAGTGTCTCCTCTTTGCCAAGCGCTGTTTTGACCATTACATCCAATTTTGGTCCGTAAAATGCGGCTTCTCCCTCCGCCTCATAATAATCAAGTCCTAAATCATCCATCGCCTCTTTCAGCATACTTTGCGCTTTTTCCCACATTTGATCATCATCATAATATTTTTCTTTATCTAAAGGATCGCGGTAAGATAAGCGGAAAGAATACTCCGTTAAGCTGAAATCCTTGTAGACGTCAAGAATCAGCTGAACGACACGTTTGAATTCATCTTTGATCTGGTCAGGACGAACGAAGATATGAGCGTCATTTAACGTCATCCCGCGAACGCGCTGCAATCCGGATAAAGCGCCGGACAATTCGTAGCGGTGCATCGTGCCAAGCTCGGCAATGCGAATCGGCAGCTGGCGGTAAGAATGAATATTATTTTTGTAAATCATCATATGATGCGGGCAGTTCATTGGGCGAAGGACTAATTGCTCGTTATCCATTTCCATCATCGGAAACATATTCTCCTGATAATGATCCCAATGGCCGCTTGTTTTATACAGATCGACACTGCCCATAATCGGTGTGTACACATGATCGTATCCGAGGCTTTGTTCTTTATCGACAATATAGCGCTCTACAATCCGCCGGACAGTCGCTCCTTTTGGCAGCCACATCGGCAAGCCTTGTCCGACTTTTTGTGAAGTCATAAATAAATTCAACTCTTTGCCGATTTTTCGGTGATCGCGCTCTTTCGCTTCTTGAAGCATCTTCAAATGTTTGTTTAAATCTTCTTTGTTAAAGAAAGCTGTTCCATATATGCGCTGAAGCATCTTATTATTGCTGTCTCCGCGCCAGTAGGCTCCGGCAATGCTGAGCAGTTTAAATTCTTTAATCTTGCCGGTCGAAGGCACGTGAACACCGCGGCAAAGATCGATAAAATCACCCTGTTCATACATGGTCACGGTTTCTTCTTCCGGAATAGCATCGATTAATTCCAGCTTGTACTCATCACCGATTTCTTCAAAGAATGTCTTCGCTTCATTGCGGCTGACTTCTTTGCGAACGATTTCGATGTTTTCACCGATGATTTTTTTCATTTCTTTCTCAATCTTCGGCAAGTCCTCCGGTGTAATCGATTGATCTATATCCATATCATAGTAAAACCCGCCTTCAATGACCGGCCCCACGCCAAGCTTAACGTTTTCTGCCCCATAGAGGCGCTTCACAGCTTGAGCCATCAGATGGGCGGTGCTGTGGCGCAAGATCTCTAGCGCATCCTCATGATCTGGTGTAATAATTTCTAAGCTGCCTCCTTCTTCAATCGGTGTGCGCAAATCCATTAATTGGCCGCTCACCTTACCAGCCAGCGCTTTTTTTCGCAAACCCGGGCTAATGGATTGAGCTATTTCTTCCGTGGTCGTACCCTTAGGGAACTCCTTGACAGATCCGTCAGGAAAAGTAATTTTCATCATGTCAGACATTGCTTCCAACTCCTTTTTCATAAAATAAAAAACCCCGCCCCTTCAATAAATGAAGGGACGAGGTTGATCGCGATTCCACCCTACTTTTCAGCCTAGCTAGACTGAAATCTCCAGTTCAGATAACGGCTGCTGCCGCCGGTCCGTTACTTGCCTTTCTTCTGCTTTCACGGCCGTGGTTCAGAGGCGGTAAGTATTCTCTTCGTGTTAGGAAAGTTGCAGCCCTTGCTTTCCCTCTCTGGAAACCGTAAAAGAATCCTCATATCCTCGTCATAACCTTTGGAAATATTAGTTGTATGTAGGTATTATAGGCCTTCGATCCGCGAAAATCAATAGGCCCGCTCCATTTTTTGCGTTTATTTGCGGCGGTTCTTCCCTTGCATTCCGACAGGAACTGTCAAATAGCGAATACGCTCCATCACTCGCTTTGCCTTCATCTCTTCTTTTTCCCCGCGCTGCGAGTACGTTAAATGATGCTCAAGTTCCGTATAGCCAAAATTGGAAGTGAAAAAAGTCGGCAAATTTTCGAGCATGCGGAATTGTAAAATAGTACCGAGAATTTCATCGCGCATCCAGCTTGACATCGCTTCAGCTCCAATATCATCAATCATCAGCACTGGAGCTTTTTTCACTACATCCAGCTTGCTGTTCATCGAATGATCGGAAAAGGATTGCTTTATTTCGCGAACGAATTCCGGAAAATAGACGATCAGTGAGGATACGCCGGCTTCCGCTAAATCATTGGCAATGGCACCCAGCAAATAAGATTTGCCCACTCCAAAAGGTCCGTAAATATATAATCCCTTGGCATGGGAATTCTCAGCGTAGGCCTCAGTAAAGCTTTGCGCCGCTTCAATCGCTTTCCAGCGGTCTTGGTCACCGAGGTCTAGATTCGTAAACTTCGCATCCAGAATATCTTTGGGCACATAAAGACTTGAAATCAACTTTTCATTCTTGCGCTGTTCGTCATCACGGATTTTGCGCGGACAGCGGTGATAATCTATGTCGATGCCCCCCCGGCGCCATACGAGCTTCGGTTCAAATCCTTTCATAACATTGACGCATTCCCCTAAGCTCGGGCATTGGTCGCATGAAATGCTCTGTGTTTTGTACTCATACAGCTTCATTAAGTTTCTGTTGAGCACATCCGGTGTCAATTCTTGCTGATGTTCCTGAAGAAATTGCTGGACTGCCGGATCCCGCAAAATCTCCTGCCGCATGCTCTCATAACGGGCTTGAAAATCAGGAGATTTCGTGAGTTTATTAAGCGTTTTATCAATTTTCTTCATCCTTTGTCACCCGCCTTTTTAATCGCCTGTTTTTAATCTTCTCTTCTAATTCACGCCTTTTAGCTTCCACATCCATTTGTCCATCGTCAGAAGGGACAGAATCGTCATCCTTTTTATGGAACCATTCAGGCAGCTTTTCCGTGCGCATTACCTTGCGGCTGTTCTTTTGTTTATTTTTTGCCCAATCTAAATATTGGCGGTGCTCATTCTTTGCTAGCTCCATCGCCTCTTTCACGGTTTTAACCTTCTTTCGCGCCCAATGCGAAGCGATCTTATCCACATAGCTTTTCGACAGCTTCATATCCGTTTTTATCAGGACATATTGAATAAGGACATTCACCACACCAGCTGGCAGCTTATGCTGAAAGAGCGCGCCTTCAATTACTTGCATGTCCGATTTCGAAGGAAGACTGCCGGAAATATCGATCAAAAGCTGTCTGGGAGACGTCGTTTCCAAATAATCAATTAATTCTTCTTCCTTCGTGCTCGGTTCTGGCGCCGCGGTCCGCAAAGCAGGTGGCTGCACTAATGGGATGAGCTCCGGCAAATCATTCCCCTTCTCCAGCTGATACCAATCCCGAGCGGCTTTCCGCAAAACTTCCATGTCAATTTCATCTCTTTCATCCATGGCCGTTAACAATAAATTCTTCATTTCCAGCGGGCCAATTCCGTAAAGAAACGATAATTTTGCAATCATTTCCTTAATGGAAGGTGTTAATACAGCCCGAGACAGCATCGCGCCCTTTAAGGAACTTTCAAGCAGGCTAAAATCAAACTGTTCACTCGAAAGCGGAACGCCCTCGCTGCTTTTGCGGGCGGCATAACGCTGATCTTCCGGAAGAAGGCTCGCTTTCATCGCCTCTGGATCAAGCGTCATTTGACCAGCAGAAAAAACTTCCTGAAAGTCGCGGGTGACCTCATGATAAGCGGATTTGTCAACTAGATGATCCGCAAAAAAGGCTTTTAGACGGGAGAAATGGCTGCGGCCAATTTTACGGAAAAGAAACACGTTCAGCATGCCGTCATTAAAAAAATGTTCCGGTGAAAGCGGCGGCTGTAGCTCATAGATAAATTCCCGAAGTTCATCATGTTTCCGAGCATATGTTTTTAATAAGCCGAGCGCTTCCAGCTGCAGGCGGCTGTCATAAATCTCCTGAATATTTATGTTGAGAAAGTTCATTAAATGATAATGATTGGATTCGCGGGCGCAAAGGCGATTCTCTTCCACTTCGGCCCACAGCGTCATATACAAGCTGAAGCTCCTTGCTCCAATCAGTGGCTGATAGAGCATAGTTAACACCTTTCGATCAAGCTCATGAAGCACGCCTGCTAAGCAAACCGAATACATATCAACCGGCTGAATTTCATTCCAATGTCTGTTCATCGTTCATCTAACCTTTCGATGAAAAAAGCTAGAGAACCCTTTTGTCTCCAGCCTGTTATTTCACTTTTTTTATTAATTCCTTCAATTCATCCAAAAACACATTAATGTCTTTAAACTGGCGGTAGACGGAAGCAAACCGGACATACGCCACTTCATCGACTTCTGCCAGACGGTCCATCACCATCTCCCCGACTTTATCCGATTCAATTTCAGTATACCCTTGGCTGCGGATTTCCTTCTCTACATCCAGAGAAATTTGTTCTAGCTTTTCCAATGATACCGGACGCTTCTCGCAGGCTTTCACCAGGCCCCGAAGCATTTTATCGCGATTAAATTCTTCACGCATCCCTTCTTTTTTGACGACAATAAGCGGCAGGTCCTCCACTTTTTCAAATGTGGTAAACCGGTATGTACAAGACTCGCACTCCCGCCGGCGGCGGATCGACCGCCCTTCGTCTACAGGCCTTGAATCAATTACTCTCGTGCCATTATGCTGGCAAGCTGGACACTTCATCCCATCAACCCCGCTTCTTATTTGCTATAATCATCATATAAAAAAGAAGAAAAATGCACAAGGCATGTTTATCTGCGCGAATAAGAAAAGGTGCATGCTTGTGCATACACCTGTTTTTTTAATTGATGGTTATTTTTCGCTTTGCTTGAACAGGGCCCATTCCGCGAGGCATTTCCATGCTTTCGTTACTCTCTGCCTCTAAAGCCTCTGCGATATAGTTGGCGGCTATGTTCGGATCCAAATCACCGCATGTATACACATCTATGCTCGCATAGCCGTGCTCCGGGAAGCTGTGAATTGTTAAATGAGATTCTGAAATGATGACCACACCGCTCACACCATGTGGAGCAAATTTATGAAATACAACCTCGCGGATTTCCGCACCTGATTTTAATGCAGCTTCCACAAAAATTTGTTCAATTTTTTCCATATCATTTAACTTTTCAATATTACAGCCCCATAATTCTGAAATGACATGACGACCCATTGTTTCCATTGATCGTTTCCCCCTTTTACAATGTATGTTTTGGCCATAGGCTTTTGTAAAAGTGATAACTACCACGGGGGAAAGTTAGTCCGAAGAGGTCCTAACCCTTTAAGTAGCTATTTTATTTACGGGAATTAGTATACTTGGATCGAACCGAATTTGCAATAATCAATTTTGAATTTCTCTCTTAACAGCTGCGCCCTTTACATTTATTTAGCCTTCTTATTCGGCCGATGATTATTCCCGCAAAAAAGCTGACTCACAAAGAAGCCTGTACCGGTATACTGACTTGATCAGGCAGCATGCGGCATTTGACTTCTTTATTAGAGTCAGCTTTTTTCATGAGAATTACGCAGTTACTTCAGCTTTTTTTTTCATTTCTTTTGCCGTATAATTCACTAGATCGACGACTCGGCAAGAATAGCCCCATTCGTTGTCATACCATGCAAGAACTTTCACTTTCGTTCCGTCTATTACCATCGTAGACAGGCCGTCCACGATGGATGAGAGCGGATTGGTATTGAAATCAACCGATACGAGCGGCTCTGTAGTGAAACCAAGAATGCCGTTCAGCTGATTTTGCGAGGCCTCGATGAATGCCCCGTTTACTTCTTCCACTGTGACTTCACGCTTCAAGTCTACAACCAAATCAACGAGAGACACGTTTGTCGTCGGCACCCGCAGAGCCATGCCGTGCAGCTTTCCTTTCAATTCAGGAAGCACAAGTGACAAAGCTTTCGCCGCGCCCGTTGAAGTCGGAATGATGGATTGCGCACACGCCCGTGCACGGCGCAGATCTTTATGCGGATTGTCGATATTTTTTTGATCATTGGTATACGCATGAACCGTTGTCATTAAGCCATTGTTAATTCCAAATTTTTCATTAAGCACTTTAGCTACCGGAGCCAGGCAGTTTGTTGTACAAGAAGCGTTGGAAATGACCTCGTGTTCGTCAATTTTTAAATCGCTTTCATTTACGCCCATAACAATTGTCACATCTTCATTTTTACCCGGTGCTGTTAAAATAACCTTCTTTGCACCCGCTTGAAGATGAAGAGCTGCTTTATCGCGGGCATTAAATTTACCAGTCGCTTCAATGACGATATCAATATCGAGATCTCTCCAAGGAAGCTCAAGCGGATCGCGGCTGCTCAACAGTTGAACGCGCTTGCCGTTGACAATTAATGCATCTTCTTCTGTTAATACTTCTCCTTCAAACTTGCCATGATTTGTGTCATACTTAATTAGATGAGCAAGAGTCTCAGCAGGGTAGCTGGCATTTACCGCAACAATGTCCAATCCTTCCTCCAAAATGGCTTTACGGAACACCATTCTCCCGATACGGCCAAAACCGTTGATCGCTACTTTCACCTTCATATACCGGCTCCTCCTATATCAATAAATGTTATATACTTATTTAGTTTTTTGCCTGTGATTAGTATAACATATTTGATTTTATATGGAATGGTTAAATCTTTAATTTCAGAAATTTAATTATTCTGAAAAATGCGGTCCACCTTCCAAAAAAACCGCCCTTCCTGAAGGCGGTTTAAGGCTGAAGCTGCCAACCATCCAAACATTGGAGCAGCTGCTTTCTTGTTTCTTCTATGGTGCCATTGTTGTCAATAACAGCATCGGCTTGTCTCACTTTATCGGAAAGAGGAAGCTGAGAAGCGATGCGGGCTTTCGCCGCTTGTTCGTCCAACCCATTGCGTGCCATTAGCCGCCGCAATTGCACCTCTTTATCGGCAAATACGACGATGACCTTATCGACCATCCATGTCAACCGGCTTTCAAACAACAGCGGAATATCCATAAAGATCGTTTGCTTGCCGCTTTGTACAGCCGCTGCTTTTTCCTCCAGCATCTTGCGGCGGACAGCAGGATGGACAATTTCGTTCAGTTTCTTCCTTTCCGCTTCATCGTTAAATACTCTTTCTCCAAGTTTAGCCCGATTGAGTGTGCCGTCCGGCTGGAGAATATCTTCCCCAAATGCTTCCACAATTTGTGAATGCGCAGGCTCTCCCGGCTCCACGGCTGCCCGCGCTGCGATATCCGCATCTATGACGGCATAATCCATTTTTTTCAACATGCGGCTAACCGTGCTTTTTCCGCTGGCAATTCCACCGGTCAGCCCAATCACCTTCACCATCTTGATCCACCTTTCACATTTTAAACGTACCTAACAGAATCAATAAAATACCCGGCAAAAAAGCGACGTTCTGAACCCACCGAATCCCCGCAAATCTTTTGCCGCACCAAAGCCCGCTCGTAATGAATAAAAAGTTCATCCCGGCGACAGAAAAAGCAAGAAGCAATGGCGGATAATTAAGCATGACCGCACCGATTCCCGCACCAAACGAATCAAGGGATAACGCGAACCCGAGCAGGAGGGCCTCAAAGCCTGAAATCGTTCCGGACTGATCCAAGTCGGCGGCTGCAGGACGCTTTAAAATTTGTATAACTATGCCGATCCGTTTGAATTCCCAGCAGACAAGAGCGGCCTCATCTGATTTGCTGCTGTGAGGATCCGCCCGGAAAAACTGCCATAAAATCCAGACGCCGAGCAAGATTAAAACCGATCCTCCTGCACGTTTTGCCGCTTCCTCCGTCAGAAGCTGCCCAAGGATATGCCCGGTGCCCATCGCCGCCAGCAGCGACAAAGCAGAACACATAGACAAAACAATGGAGGATCTGCCCGGCAGCGTTAATTTTTTCAATCCATAAGCAAATCCCGCATTGAAACTGTCTAAACTAACAGCCGCGGCAAGCATCAAAAGAGATAAATAAGCATCCATTCCATAGCTCCTCCCCTATCGGCTAATACGATAGTATATGGGGAAACTCCATGGAATGTTCTGTTACTCAGGAAGGGCTGTATGTTTGACAAATCGGGCAAAAATGCGTGCCTCTGCCAGCCGTTTTCCTTTTTTCAATTGGGGTGCCGCATGCTAAACAAGGCTCTCCCGCGCGTCCGTATACGAACAGCTTTTGCTGAAACATTCCTATCTGTCCCTGGCTGTTGACATAGGAGCGGATGGTGCTGCCCCCTTGCTCCACCGCTTCCTTGAGCGTCGCTACTATTTCCTGATGCAGGACAGTAATTTCCTCTTCTTGAAGGGAACAGGCCTTGCGTTCAGGATGGATGCTGGCGCGGAATAAAGCTTCATCCACATATATATTGCCAAGACCGACAAATACCTTTTGGTCAAGCAGCACCGCTTTGATCTTTCTATCCGTTTTCCGAAGTCTTTCCTTCATATAGCTGACTGTAAATTCCTCTGAAAATGGTTCTGGTCCCAGCTGTGACAGCGGCAATGACTTAAATGCCTCTCCCCTTGCGAATAAATGCATGGTGCCAAATTTGCGCACATCTCGGTATCTCAGCTCCGTACCATCTGTAAAGGTAAAAATGACATGCGTATGCGGCTCTTCTTCTTCTCCTGCATGATGCAGGCGGTATTTTCCTTCCATTCGCAAGTGAGACACAAGCGAATAGTGATCCAGTAAAAAAATTAAAAACTTGCCCCGTCTGAAAATATCGTGAATGGTTTCTTCCATTAATGCCTCGGCGAATTGTTCAGCTTGTTCTGGTTTTCTAATGATGTTCGGCCAGCGAACCTCCACCTTCTGGATCGTTTTTCCAACGACCAGCTGGCTGAGTGTGCGCCGGACCGTTTCAACCTCTGGAAGCTCCGGCATCTATATCCCCCTCTCCTGTCGCCTAATGGATGACAAGCTGCCACGCCACCCTTGTTTAAGAGCAGGCTTTATTTCGCATCATACCAGGTCGGACCATAAGAATAGTCAACTTTTAAAGGAACCTTTAATTCGACCGCGTGCTCCATCACCTCTGGCACAAGCTTGCTCATGATTTCGATTTCTTTGTTCGGCACTTCAAAAATTAATTCATCGTGCACCTGCAAAAGCAGCTTTGACTGCAGCTTCTCCTTCTCTAGCCTTGCCGCTGTGTCAATCATCGCTTTCTTAATAATATCAGCCGCGCTTCCTTGAATCGGTGTGTTCATGGCCGTTCTCTCGCCAAAACTGCGCAAGTTAAAATTGCGGCTTGTGATTTCAGGGAGATACCGCCGCCGATTCAGCAGTGTAGTGACGTATCCTTTTTCCTTGGCTTCGCGGACAATTGCCTCCATATATTCTTTCACACCCGGATAAGAAGCGAAATAACGCTCAATAAATTGAGCGGCTTCTTTCCTTGTGATTCCCAAGTTTTGTGACAGGCCATAATCGCTGATGCCATACACGATTCCAAAATTCACCGCTTTCGCTTGGCGGCGCATATTGCTGTCCACTTCTTCTTTCGTTACATGAAAGACATCCATGGCCGTCTTCGTATGAATATCCATATCTTGGCGAAAAGCATCCATCAATTTTTCATCGTCAGCGATATGGGCCAACACACGCAGTTCAATTTGCGAATAATCAGCTGCAAAGATCACCGCCTCGCTGCTTGCAGGAACAAACGCTTGGCGAATTTTTCTGCCTTCCTCCAAACGGATGGGAATGTTTTGCAAATTAGGTTCCGTGGAGCTTAATCGGCCGGTCTGCGTCAGCGCTTGATTAAAACGAGTATGAATTTTTCCGCTGCTGTCATCCACAACCTTCAGCAGCCCTTCAATATAAGTAGATTGTAATTTGCCAAGCTGGCGGTAATGAAGGATATGCTCAACAATTTCATGTGAAGAAGCAAGCTTCTCCAGCACGTCCGCTGATGTAGAATAGCCGGTTTTCGTTTTCTTAATCGGAGGCAAACCCAGCTTTTCAAAAAGAACCGTTCCAAGCTGCTTTGGTGAATTAATGTTAAATTCCGTGCCGGCTAACTGATGGATCGTCCGTTCAATCACCGCCAGCTGACTTTTCAATTCTTCCCCCATTTGCTTCAAGCGATCGGCATCAACTTGGACACCCGCTGATTCCATGTCGGCCAGAATATGGGCCAGCGGCAACTCTAAGTCATAGAATAATTCAAGCTGTTCGTTTTCTTTCAGCTCTTTTAAACATTTCTCTTTCAATTCTTCTAAGGCCGCAGCTTTCGAAGCAATATGCTCAGCGTATACCTCTTCTTCGGGCAGTTTTCGTTTTGCTCCTTTGCCATACACCGCTTCATCCGCCTGAATATTTCCGAGGCCATGCAGCTTTGCCACGGCCGCAAAATCTTCTGGGGATTCGGATGGATTAATTAAATAGGAAGCCAGCAGCACATCAAAATCCACTCCTCTTAATTCGATCCCATGGCGCCGCAAACCAATAATAGTGCGCTTCGCATCGAATACGGATTTCTTCTGCTGCTCGTCTTCAGCCCATGCCCGAAAAGCGGGAGAATGAAGCGCCGTTTCCGCAGGGATGAAAGAAACTCCCTGATCATCGGCTAAGCCGAATCCAGCAATCTCGGCATGATGATAATTATCTGTGATCATTTCCAAATAAAAGGAAGAACTTCCGCTGAAAAATTGGTCATCCAGTTCGGTTGCCAGGCTGTAGCGGACAGGCTGATGCGCAGCTGCCTCAGCGGCCGGACGCTCCAATTTATTAAGCAAAGAGTTAAAGCCGAGATCTTTAAACAGCTCATATACTTGCGTCTCATCCGGCTCCTTGTACTTGAGCTCCTCCAAAGAAAAATCCACTGGCACATCGCGCATAATTGTCGCAAGCTCCTTGCTCATCAAGGCTTGATCCTTATGCTCTGCCAATTTTTCTTTGAGCTTTTTGCCGCTTACTTCATCGATGGATGCTAACAGCTCTTCCACTGTGCCGAACTGCTTGAGCAATTTAATCGCCGTCTTCTCTCCTACACCGGGCACACCGGGAATATTATCCGATTTATCCCCCATCAAACCTTTCATATCGATGATTTGCTCTGGTGTCAATCCGTATTTTTCCTGAACATGAGCCGGGGTGTACACCTCGATATCGGTGATGCCTTTGCGGGTGATGCAGACAGTCGTTGCCTTTGAGCTTAGCTGGGTTAAATCTTTATCACCTGAAAACACCTTCACTTCAAAGCCCGCTTGTTCCGCCTGTAAAGACAGCGTTCCAATAATATCATCCGCTTCATAATTATCCAGTTCATAATGCGGAATTTTATAGGCTTTCAGCAGCTCCCGCAAATAAGGAAATTGTTCAGACAGCTCGGGCGGCGTTTTTTGCCGGCCGCCTTTGTATTCTTCAAATGTCTGGTGGCGGAATGTCGTTTTCCCGGCATCGAACGCCACGAGCATGTGAGTCGGCTGCTCCTCCTCTAAAATCTTCATGAGCATCATGGTAAATCCATATATTGCATTCGTATGTACGCCTTTATCATTATTCAGCAAAGGAAGCGCAAAAAACGCCCGGTACGCCACACTGTTTCCATCGATCAGCACTATTTTCTTCTTCAATCTTTCATCCTCCTCTTGGAGTCCTTTATTTCTTTAAACGCAACAAAAAAAGCCGCTATTTTCCTTCTTATTCTATCATGATCAGAATAGAAAAGGAAAATAACGGCCTTTTGATCATCCCACCGTCCAGACGCTTTGTTTTTAAAAAAAGGCGAGGGGCCTAATCGCCCCTCAAAAGGACAGCTGTTGGATTAAAGGGGGGTTGATAAATTCATTATAAACGCCTTTTATAAACTAGGTGTAAACCAATGATTAATTTTTTGTAAATATAACATAATTTACTGTTTACTCTTCTATAATGGGTTGTTTCTTTAGTTTTACAATAAAGGTGGTGCCTTCATTAATTTCACTTTGAACGCTAATCTTGGCATCATGCGCTTCTAAAATATGCTTTACGATCGCCAAACCAAGCCCTGTTCCTCCCGAATTTCGGCTTCTTGCTTTATCTACCCGATAAAAGCGTTCGAAAATCCTCGGCACTTCTTCTTTGCTTATCCCGATTCCATTATCGGAGATCTCCACAATAACATAGCGTTCTTCTTCATAGGCGCCGATAAAGATGCGGCCGCCTTCTTGCGTGTACAGGATCGCGTTCGTAATTAAATTGAAGAACACTTGTTTAAGCCGGTAAATGTCACCTTTCACTTCGAGGTTCTCTTGCATATTCATCGTCAATTCAATATTCTTTTCTTCTATCCGATTTTCAAGTGTCGGGATAATCTCGCGAATCATCGTATCGATGCGGACCGTTTTGAGAATGAGCTTAATCCCTTTCTGCTCAATCTTGGACAATTCAAGCAAGTCCATGACCAGTGTCTGCATGCGCTCGCTTTCTTTAAATATAATATTCAAAAACATGGTCAATGCTTCTTTGTCATTCATCGCGCCATCAAGCAAGGTTTCCGAAAATCCTTTAATGGAAGTAATCGGCGTTTTCAGTTCATGAGAAACATTTGCGACGAAATCCTTGCGCATTTGTTCCAGTTTCTTCAGTTCCGTAATATCATGAAAGACGATAAGAATCCCCTTCCATTCATCATTCGTACCGATGATCGGCGCTCCAGATACTTCAAAATGCTTTCTCTCAATGCCGAGCGGCAAAAGCAGCTGCTTACGCACGTTTTGCTCGGTCATAAATACTTCTTCAATTATTTCCACTACTTCTTTGTACCGAATGGCTTCATGATATCGTCTTTTAATTAATTGCTCATCCTTGATATGAAAATACTTTTTAAAGGATTTATTGATCATCGTAATAAAGCCGCGATCATCAATCAACAGCAGACCGCTTTCCATATTCTCGATTAATGTGGTCAGCCGGTTTTGATGCACTTCTTGCGCTTGCATCATTTCTTGCAGGTTACGGGCGAGAATGTTAATGGAAGTATTGAGCATTCCGACTTCGTCGGGCGGTGTTTCGTACGTTCTTGCCCGATAATTGCCCTTTGCGAGCTCAATCGCTACTTTTGTTGCCGATTCGATCGGTCTCGTATAGCGGTTCGTGATTTTTGTGCCAACAAAAATGATTAAGATGAGTGACGCGCCAAGAGAGGATAAGAGTATCAGCCAAATTTGCTGATAAATGTGATGAAGCTCACGAACCTTCGTGTTTAGCACTAACAGGGCTTCTCCTGCGCCATCTTGACCGGCAATGATGCTCCAGCGGTACTGCTCTCCGTATTTAACAGCTAGTGACTCCTGATAAGTTTCCGGATCCTTCAGCGTAGCAATGCGCTTGATAATTTGCTGATGGTCGGATTGCTTCGAACCATCTCCCCCCTTGCTGTCAAAGAGGATTTTCCCCGAAGGCTCGGCCACCGTGACGCGAACTTTTAAACGCTTGCTCCATTGCTGCACTTGTTCATTAGAAAACTGTGCAATCCCGCCGTCCCTTTTGATTTGATCAGCTAGTAAATCCGCCTCTTTCTCCAACCGCTCATTAAATGTGTCTAAATAATACCCTTTGAACATCTGTCCCAGAATGACTCCAAGAGCAATTAATACTAGAACAATCAAAGAAATGAGCGCCAGCACGAGACGAGTGCGAAACTTAATCATGAAGTTTTGGGCTCCTCTAATTTATATCCAAGTCCACGAATCGTTTTTATGTATTGGGGCTTTCTTGTATTTTTTTCTATTTTTTCACGCAAATGGCTAATGTGAACGTCAACTATTCTCGTGTCGCCGGCAAAATCATACTTCCATACAGCACTTAATAATTGATCACGTGTAAGAACACGTCCTTTATTCTCCACGAGATAAAGAAGCAATTCAAATTCTTTCGGCGTTAATTCCAGCAGTTCGCCAAAGAAGTAGGCTTCATACTGTTCGGGGAATATTTTCAGCTCCGCTACTTCTAAGTATTGTTTATCCTCACTATCCGGCTCTTCCATTTTCGGCATATGCTGAATTCTCCGCAGGATCGCTTTAACGCGCGCCGTTAATTCACGCGGACTGAACGGCTTAGTCATATAATCATCCGCTCCAAGCTCTAATCCAAGCACCTTATCAAACTCTTCATCTTTTGCTGTCAGCATTAATATAGGCGTGCTCACTTTGCGCTGCCTTAAATCTTTGCACACTTCCATGCCATCCAGATTGGGAAGCATCCAATCCAGAATGATTAAATCCGGATGATCCTCTAACGCTTTTTTTAAGCCTTCTCCTCCATCCAAAGCAGTAATTACATGATAACCCGCCTGCTCTAAATTATATTTGATTAATGTGACAATCGATTTTTCATCGTCCACAACTAGTATCGTTTTTGTCATGCCATCCTCCCCAGAAACAAAAGTAAAATCCCGTTCTTTACCCATTATATATAATTTGCGTTTAATACGAAAGATGATTAAAGACACAACACGGCATGCACTTCTTCAGCTTCTGCCATTTTTTCCATCGTGAAAAAAAGGACCCCTACTAAACGGGGGCCCCTCTTCTTGTGAAGCTTTGCCGCAACTATTAAGCAAGTGCTTTCATCACATTGCGGACAGAATCAGCAGATTTGTTAAGAGCTGCCTTTTCTTCCTCAGTTAATTCAAGTTCGATAATTTTTTCAATTCCGTCTTTTCCAAGTATGGCCGGCACACCGAGATAAATGCCCTCATACCCATATTCTCCTTCCAGATAGGCAATGGAAGGCATTATGCGGCGCTGATCTTTAAGAATGGCTTCTGTCATTTCCACTAGGGAAGCCGCAGGCGCATAATAAGCAGAGCCGTTGCCTAAAAGGGCTACGATTTCACCGCCGCCTTTGCGAGTTCGTTCTACAATGGCATCTAAACGCTCTTTCGGAAGAAGCGTTTCTAATGGAATGCCGCCCGCGTAAGAATAGCGTACAAGCGGCACCATATCATCGCCATGACCGCCCAAGACGAAGCCCGTAATGTCTTTAACAGAAAGATTCAGCTCCTGGGCGATAAATGTGCGGAAGCGGGCAGTATCCAACACACCGGATTGTCCAATTACACGGTTTTTAGGGAAACCGGATTCTTTATATACAGTATAAGTCATCGCATCCACTGGGTTTGTTAAAACGATAATTCGGCAGCTTGGTGAGTATTGAACCACTTGCGCTGTAACAGCTTTCATGACTTTTTGGTTGGTTTGCACTAAGTCATCACGGCTCATGCCCGGTTTACGTGCGATTCCCGCCGTGATAATGACGATATCGGAACCCTCCGTATCCGCGTAGTCAGCCGTGCCGATTATGTTCGCGTCAAAGCCTTGAACCGGGCTAGCTTCGAGCATATCAAGCGCTTTCCCTTTTGTCGGGCCTTCCGCTTGAGGAACATCCACTAGCACGACATCTCCAAGCTCTTTCTGAGCAAGAAGGAAAGCAGTTGTTGCACCGGTAAATCCTGCACCAATAACAGATATTTTTTTGCGCTGCAAACCCATTGTTACGTTCCCCCTTAATATGGAAATACCGTTCCTCAAGGCTGAGGAACGGATTATTCAACTATTATAGATTCTTAATTAATTCATCAGCAAATTCGGATGTTTTCACTTCTGTTGCTCCATCCATCAGACGGGCAAAGTCATAAGTAACCACTTTAGAAGCGATGGTTTTCTCCACTGATTTGGTGATTAGCTGCGCTGCCTCATTCCATCCTAAATGCTCAAGCATTAACACGCCTGAAAGAAGAACCGATGAAGGATTCACTTTATCTAAGCCGGCATATTTAGGAGCGGTGCCGTGTGTCGCTTCAAAGATCGCATGGCCAGTTTCATAGTTAATATTCGCACCAGGGGCGATTCCGATACCGCCAACTTGAGCTGCTAGCGCGTCAGAGATATAATCGCCATTCAAGTTCATTGTAGCCACCACGTCGAACTCCTTTGGACGAGTTAAGATCTGCTGCAGGAAGATATCCGCAATGGAATCTTTCACAATCACTTTGC
The DNA here is from genome assembly GCF_002797355.1 of Bacillus xiapuensis. Taxonomy (GTDB): domain Bacteria; phylum Bacillota; class Bacilli; order Bacillales; family Domibacillaceae; genus Bacillus_CE; species Bacillus_CE xiapuensis. Next base: position 2,162,332 of record NZ_KZ454939.1, read on the forward strand.
CGGCTGCTTCCGCATCGGCCTGCGCTTTATTCGCTGCATCTTTTCCTTGTTCTTCTTTAATTCTGTCGTATTGGGCCCAAGTAAACACCTGATCGCCGAATTCTTTCTCAGCCAGCTCGTAGCCCCAGTTCTTGAAGGCCCCCTCAGTAAACTTCATGATGTTTCCTTTATGTACTAAGGTAACGGATTTGCGCCCTTCTTTAATTGCATAATTAATGGCCGCGCGCACGAGACGGCTTGTACCTTCCTTAGAAACCGGCTTGATGCCAAGTCCGGATGTTTCAGGGAAACGGATTTTGTTTACACCCATTTCAGCCTGCAGGAAGTTAAGCAGTTTCTTCACATCTTCTGAGCCTTCAGCATATTCAATCCCCGCATAAATATCCTCTGTATTTTCACGGAAAATCACCATGTCTGTATCTTCCGGGCGCTTGACCGGCGAAGGAACTCCTTCGAAGTAGCGCACTGGGCGAAGACATACAAACAAGTCTAATTCCTGCCGAAGAGCGACGTTTAATGAACGGATACCGCCCCCTACAGGAGTTGTTAACGGACCTTTAATCGCAATTAAATATTCCCGGATTTGCTCCAGTGTTTCTTCCGGAAGCCATTTGCCGGTTTTGTTGAAAGCTTTTTCCCCAGCGTATACTTCCATCCATTCAATTTTCTTCTCGCCGTTGTAAGCTTTTTCAACCGCTGCATCTAATACCCGGGAAGCTGCCGCCCAAATATCAGGACCAATTCCATCCCCTTCAATAAATGGAATAATCGGCTGATTAGGGACATTTAGAACACCATTTTGAACCGTGATTTTTTCGCCTTGAGTCATCTTACACTACCTCCAATTCCAGAATCAGAGGTTAGAGGCCGGTGCCACTAACCTTTATTTAGCACTTACGCTTATATTACATCAATTTTTGAGCGATTTGTAAATATCAGAATTATCCGCGCTCCTCAATCGGCACATATCTTTGCATTTCCGGTCCCGTGTATTCCGCTCTTGGACGGATCAGGCGGTTATTGGAATATTGCTCCAAAATATGCGCCAGCCAGCCGGAGATACGGCTTACTGCAAAGATAGGCGTAAACAGGTCATGTTCAATGCCTAAGCTGTGGTAAACAGATGCGGAATAGAAATCCACATTGGGAGGAAGATTCTTCTGTGATGTGACTATTCTTTCAATCTCAGTGGACATTTCATACCACTTTGGCTCTCCCTTGCTTTCCGTCAGCTTTTTGGACATTTCTTTCAAGTGTTTGGCGCGCGGGTCGCCTTTGCGGTACACGCGGTGGCCAAAGCCCATAATTTTTTCCTTATTGTTTAATTTATTTAAAATATAAGGTTCCACGTTATCAGTCGAACCGATTTCTGAAAGCATCTTCATTACCTGCTCGTTGGCTCCGCCATGAAGAGGCCCTTTTAATGCACTGATGGCAGACGTTACCCCTGAATAAACATCGGATAATGTAGCCACACAAACGCGCGCTGTAAAGGTGGATGCGTTTAATTCGTGATCCGCATGCAGAACAAGAGCTTTGTTAAACGCTTCCACCTCCACTGACTCAGGCTCCCTGCCGGATAGCATATATAAGAAATTAGCGGCCATTCCCAAGTCTTTGCGCGGAGCAACGGGCTCTTCGCCTTTGCGTATGCGGGCGAAAGCTGTTACAAGCGCAGGAAGCTTCGCTTGGAGGCGGACGGCTTTGCGATAATTCGCTTCATCGCTCATGACATCCGCTTCCTCATCGTATAACCCGAGCAAAGAAACAGCTGTTCGCAATGCGGCCATCGGATGAACTCGGTCAATCGGATACATTTTAAAATGATGATAGATCTCTTCAGGGAGGTCATAGTTATCTGCTAGTTGCTGCTTTAATTCGTCTAATTCCGACCGTGTAGGAAGCCGACGGTGCCAAAGCAAATAAACAACCTCTTCAAAACTTGCATTTTCAGCCAAATCATCAATATTATAGCCTGCATATGTAAGAGTGTCGTCAATAATGGAACTTACCGACGATGTAGTTGCTACTACTCCTTCTAATCCGCGAGTTGTCGTCATAATTTATTCTCTCCTTCGCCTTTAAATTTCCCCATTTACCTCTTTTTAAAACCGCTAATTTCTAACGAGCGCTTGCTCAATATATAAAAAGCAAGAGTCATAAACAGACAAGCGCAAAAGGTTGCGCTTTCATTTCCCATTATAAACAATTGTCTGACATTTGTGAATCACAAGCGTCGAAAAATAGTCAAAAATATTTTCTTATTAAAATATTTCAAGGGAAACTTTCATGATATAATAATATATTTATTCCTTTCCCTGTCTATTATACATAAAAGATACTGAAAATTCTATTGAAACACCTCGAACAGCTTCATCGCTGCATAAGCAATCCCTGCGCCGATCAGAGGACCGACCGCCACTCCGTTAAACAAAGCGATCGCCGCAATTGTACCGAGAACGAGAGCCGTCGTTATATGAGGGTCCTCCGCCAATAAAACGACACCGTTTTTCGCCAGCAGAGCGACCGCCATTCCGGACAGGAGAGCAACCCAAGCATAAGGCGATTTCAGCGACTCGCCCAGCTCTTTAAATCCAATATCCCCGACGGCAATTGGAGCCAAGACGGCGATCGTAATCATCGTGACTCCCCAGTTAATTCCTTTGGACTGAATTATGGAAAATAATTTTTCATCCACACCCGCCACTTTCATAACGAGCAGAACACAAACCGCAATCAGCAGCGACTGGTTCTTAGCAAACAGGCTGATCAGGAGCAATAAAAGTAAAAATAAGTAAGCTTGCATGATGTGATCCTTCTCCTTTCCACAGTTGGCGAAAGCGCAGTTTTTGTCAGAATTCTACTAGGCTTTCTCCTTTTCTTCATCAATATAAAGCATTACAATATAAAGTGAATCTTCAAACAGCGGAGGTTCCTTCATATCCCGCTGTTGAAAGCAAGAACAAAGGCTGCTGCAGCGCGGAGATCCGAATGAACCGGACAGGCTGGTGCCGGAATCTTCCGCGCAGACTCTTATCTCCCATCCATTTCTAAAGGGAGAAATAAGAGGATCTTACACACGATTAAAAGATGAACCACTCATATAAAGGAGGTGAGCAGATGAATCCCGTCAATAGGGACAGGCTGGTGCGATTTTTTGTTGTCGTCGTTTCTGCCATCCTGCTATTTCTTGCTCTTTATTATATTGCAAAAGTAACCTATCCATTTATTATTGGGTTTGCCGTTGCCTTTCTCCTTAAACCAATCATCCGCTTTTTAGAGGTGAAGGTAAGGCTTCCGCGCGTGGCAGCGGTAAGTGCTGCCATTCTGTCCATTCTGGCATTGTTTGCGGGCGGCATCACGCTGCTGATCGCTGAGCTGGTTTCAGGGGCTAATTATTTTGCATCGGTCGTGCCCCGCCATGTCAATAAAGCGGTGGCCTATGTCGAGGACTTTTTCACATCGCAAATCATTCCTTTCTATGAACGGACAGCCAGCCTTTTTAAGTCGCTGGATACAGGTCAGCAGGAAACCATTATCGCCAACATTCAAAACACCGGCCGGTCGATTGCTTCGAGCGCGGGAAATTTCCTGCAAGATTTCTTTCTTAAGTTACCGAACCTGATTTCGTGGATCCCCAATTTTGCAACTGTCTTAATCTTTTCTTTCTTGGCAGCTTTTTTCATCAGCAAGGATTGGGAACGCATCCAGCAGCGCACCATTCAATATTTGCCGGTCAAAGCGAATAACAGCTTAAGAAGGGTATTTACTTCGTTAAAGAAAGCACTGTTTGGCTTTGTGAAAGCACAGCTGACGCTCATTTCTCTTACAGCTGTAATTGTGCTGATCGGACTGCTTATTTTGCGGGTGAATTATGCCATTACATTGGCAGTTATCATCGGTCTGGTCGATATTCTTCCCTATTTGGGAACCGGCGCTGTGTTTGTGCCGTGGATCCTGTATGAGTTCTTTGCCGGCGACACGGGTCTTGCGGTCGGCCTTTCCGTTCTCTATCTGATCGTAGTTGTTCAGAGGCAGATTATGGAGCCAAAGGTCCTGTCATCGAGCATCGGTCTGGACCCGCTGGCCACGCTTATCGCCTTGTTTATCGGTTTTAAATTGGCCGGTTTCTTCGGGCTGATTCTGGGTCCGACAGCGCTCGTCATCTTGAATGCGCTCCAGCAGGCGGGGGTCTTTAAGGATTTGCGGGAGTACATCATGGGAAAAGAAGCGCATCCGCCTGCCAAATAAAGAACGTCAGCGACAATGCTGACGTTCTTTTGTTCCCCTGCCAGAAAAGATAAGCACCCGGCCGCTTTCGCTTATTTCATCACGATGATCTTGCTTCCGCTGTCAAACAGCCGCTTAAAAAGCTTGTACAAAAACGGTTTAAAGTAGCGCCGGGTAAAAGGCAGCAGCAGCAAAAAGCCGAAAGCATCTGTGACAAAACCAGGCGTCAATAAAAGCAGGCCGCCGATTAAGATGCAGACGCCGTCCAATACAGCATCTCCAATAAAATGTCCGTCCCGCATCTCCTCCTTCAATCTCGCCACAGTTTGCATCCCCTGCTTCTTCGCCAAATAAGCTCCCAGAAATCCTGTTGCTAAAATAAGCACCACCGTGGGAAGGATGCCAATCGTTTTCCCCGAAAAAAGCAGCAAGCTCAGCTCAAGCGCCGGAATGATAATCAGCCATGGAATAATGTACCTCAATAGACAATCCCCTTTAATCATTCTTTATGACTTTATTATACCACCGAGCTGTTAAAAAAAGAAAAAGCCAGCCTGCTGTCATGCAGAACTGGCCGTGACTCTTTCTTCCGCTTGGTGCCCGCCTCTTACAGCACGTTGGCGTGGCCGTTGTAGATAATGCCGTGCGCTGCATCCACGGTGATTTCCTGTCCGTCTTTTAACACGGTGGCTGCCCGTTCCACGCCGACTATGACAGGAATACCGAGATTAATACCCACGACAGCGGCGTGGCTTGTTAATCCGCCTTCCTCTGTAATGAGAGCGGCGCATTTTTCAATGGCCGGCACCATGTCCTTGTCGCTGCCGAGTGTAACCAATATCGAACCTTCTTCCACTTTTTCAAGTGCTTCCTTGGCGTTGTTGGCGACGACTATTTTGCCGTAAGCCGATTTTCGGCCAATTCCCTGTCCCTTCGCCAGCACATCGCCGACAATATGGATCTTCATGAGGTTCGTCGTGCCAGATTCACCGACAGGCACTCCAGCTGTGATGACGATTAAGTCGCCATGCTTGACAAGTCCGGATTCTAAACTTTTTTGTACAGCGAGTTCCAGCATTTCATCCGTGCTCTTGACTTTCGGGCCGATGTGCGGGAAGACGCCCCATACAAGAGCCAAACTGCGCGACACTTGTTCATTCGCCGTTACAGCTACAATCGGCGCTTTTGATCGGTATCTGGAAATCATCCGCGCCGTGTGGCCGCTCTCTGTCGGCGTTACAATGGCCTGTACATCTATATTATTGGCAGTATGAGCGACGGATTGTCCGATCGCATCCGTCATCGAATGCTCGCTGGCCTTGCTGCGGCTGGACAGAATCTCCGAGTAGTTCAGCGCTGTTTCTGTCCGTGCAGCGATTGTATCCATCGTTTGCACAGCTTCCAGCGGGTACATGCCGGCAGCCGTTTCACCCGAAAGCATGATCGCATCCGTGCCATCGAAAATGGCATTGGCCACATCGCTCGCTTCGGCGCGGGTCGGACGAGGATTGCGCTGCATGGAGTCTAGCATTTGTGTTGCGGTAATGACCGGCTTGCCCAGAACATTGCATTTTTTAATTAAGTTCTTTTGAACGAGCGGCACTTCTTCTGCTGGAATCTCTACGCCTAAGTCTCCGCGCGCCACCATTAAGCCATCCGAGACTTCCAAAATGCTGTCGATATTATCGACGCCTTCCTGGTTCTCGATTTTAGGGATAATTTGAATATGCTCTGCGCCGTGCTTTTCAAGCAGCTCCCTGATTTCCAGCACGTCGGAAGGTCGGCGCACGAAGGATGCAGCAATGAGATCAATTCCATGGCGGATGCCAAATACGATATCTTTGGCGTCCTTTTCTGTTATTCCGGGCAAGTTGACGGAGACTCCGGGAACGTTAACGCCTTTTTTATTCTTTAATAGGCCGCCATTTAATACCTTTGTTGTGATTTCGCCTTTTTGATGGTCAATTTTCATAACTTCTAAGGCGATTAAGCCATCGTCCAATAAAATGTTGCTTCCTTCGGCTACATCGTGGATCAATCCGCTGTAAGTTACAGAGATTTTATCAGGTGTGCCCAGCACTTCCTTCATGGAAACGATGACTTCATGGCCTGCAGTTAACTCAATCTCCCCGTTTTCCATGTTATGAGTGCGAATTTCCGGTCCTTTCGTATCCAGTAAAATGGCGACGGTTTTTCCGGTTTTTTTAGCTGCTTTCCGAATGGAATGAATGCGCGCTTCATGTTCTTCGTGACTGCCGTGCGAGAAGTTCAACCGGGCTACGTTCATCCCCGCCTCCATCAAGCTAGTTAGCATCTCTGGGCTTTCACTGGCAGGACCAATCGTACACACAATTTTTGTCTTTCTCATCTTTCACAGCCTCCTAAAAGTAAGGTTTCCCTTTGATTAAATGGAAAGTTCCTTTGATAGACGGTAAATATCTAAATCCAATTGATGAGGCAAAGCTAAGGCTTCAGCAAGATCATAATCAACGAGCTGATTGCGCTTAATTCCGACGGCGCGGCCCCCTTTTCCTGCAATCAGCAGTTCAACAGCCCGGGCGCCTAAGCGGCTCGCAAGCATGCGATCAACGGCCGTCGGCGATCCTCCGCGCTGCATATGCCCAAGAACAGAGACTCTTGTATCAAAGTTAGTGGCCTCCTCCAGCTTTTGAGCAAATTCATTTCCGCCCATCACTCCTTCAGCCACAATAATGATACTGTGTTTCTTTCCGCGTTCATGCCCTTTTATAAGCCGGCTTTTAATGGATTCCATATCTACGGGGTCCTCTGGAATCACAATCGTTTCGGCTCCTGCGGACAGGCCAGCCCAAAGAGCCAGATCCCCGGCGTTGCGCCCCATGACTTCCACCACGAAAGTGCGCTCATGGGAGCTGGCTGTATCCCGAATTTTATCCACTGCATCAATCACGGTGTTCAGTGCGGTATCAAAGCCGATGGTAAATTCAGTCCCGGGAATATCATTATCAATCGTTCCAGGAACCCCCACGCATGGAAAGCCTAATTCTGTTAAGGCTTGCGCTCCGCGATAAGAACCATCGCCGCCAATCACAACCAAGCCCTCAATGCCTCTTTTCCTTAATTGTTCAACTCCCTTTTGACGTCCCTCTTTCGTCTTGAACTCTTTGCATCTAGCAGAGCGCAGGATCGTTCCGCCGCGATGAATAATGTCACCGACTGATCCGACCTCCATCTTTTCGATTTGCCCTGTAATTAAGCCGTGATAGCCTTGATAAATGCCATATACCTCTAAATCATGGTAAATTCCTTTGCGGACAACTGCACGCACAGCTGCATTCATTCCGGGTGCGTCTCCTCCGCTAGTCAATACTCCAATCCGTTTCATACTGTTCACCTCATAACATGATGATTTGGTATGTACTTGCCTTTCAATGCTAAAAAAACACTTTTTGTATGATGACCCATTGTCTGCTTGTCTATTTAAAAATAACAGAAAGGTCAGACCTTAACAATGCTTATGTGCCGCTTTTGCAAATATATTGTAAAACGCCTCAATTGCAAGCGTTTACTTCCAGCGGATAGCCATAAAAAAGGAGAATGGCTTCTTTTTCAGCAGCACATTCTCCTTTCCCTTCTATTCGTGCGGTGAAACAGCTTATCCTACATATTCACCAATTTTTTTATATTTATTATAGCGCTGATTCAACAGCTCTTCATCAGCCATCTGCAGAAGCTCTTTTAATGCCGGCTTCAGCACCTGATCCATTCGCTTCGCCTGTTCTGCCACATCTCTGTGAGCCCCGCCGCTCACTTCTGGAATAATTTGATCGACAATGCCCAACTCTTTCAAATCTCCCGCTGTGATTTTCATCGTTTCTGCTGCCCGCTTAGCTTGAGAAGCATCCTTCCATAGTAGTGCCGCCGCTCCTTCTGGAGAAATCACGGAATAGGTGGAATTCTCTAGCATAAACAAACGGTCTCCCACTCCAAGGGCAAGGGCGCCGCCGCTTCCCCCTTCGCCAATAACGATACAGATAATCGGCACCTGCATACCGGCCATTTCAAATAAATTTTTTGCTATGGCCTCACTTTGTCCCCGCTCTTCAGCTGCTTTGCCGGGATAAGCGCCCTTTGTATCGATCAAACAAATAATCGGCCGCTTGAACTTCTCCGCTTGCTTCATCAGCCGCAGCGCTTTGCGGTACCCTTCTGGATGAGGCATACCAAATGTCCGGCGGATATTCTCTTTCGTATCCCTGCCGCGCTGATGACCAATGACCGTCACCGCCAGACCGTGATATTTCGCGATGCCGCCGACAATAGCAGCATCATCTCCAAACAAACGGTCGCCATGGAGCTCCATGAAATCAGAGAATAGATGCTGAATGTAATCCAGCGTTGTAGGACGCTCTGGGTGACGAGCCATCTGCACGCGATCCCAAGGTGTCATACTTTCGTAAATATCCTTTTCCAGCTTCCGCAAACGCTGCTCAAGCTTTTCAATTTCATCTGTTAGATCCACGTCGGAATTCGCTGTAAAATCCTTTAGCTCAGAGATTTTCTCTTTTAGCTCTAATACTGGCTTTTCAAATTCTAATCCAATCATGAAAGCTCACCACCCGATTGATGAATATCTAATAGTAAACTGATTTTCTCTTTTAAATCATGACGATGAATGACAGCATCTAATTGACCGTGCTTCAGCAAAAATTCAGCCGTCTGGAAATCCTCCGGAAGCTTTTCGCGGATCGTTTGCTCAATAATCCGTCTGCCGGCAAAGCCAATAAGAGCGCCCGGTTCTGCAAAGTTATAGTCGCCCAATGACGCAAAGCTTGCGGACACGCCGCCTGTCGTTGGGTGTGTCATAATAGAAATAATTAATCCCCCGTGATCGCTGAAGCGCTTCAATGCCACACTCGTTTTCGCCATTTGCATTAAAGAGAGAACTCCTTCTTGCATGCGGGCGCCGCCGGAGGCCGTAAAAATAATAAACGGCACCTTCCGCCGGTCCGCTTCTTCAATCGCTCGGGCAATTTTTTCACCGACAACAGATCCCATGCTCCCCATGCGGAAGCCTGAATCCATAATCGCCACGACTACATCGAACCCGCCAACTTTTCCTGCGCCTGTTACGATCGCTTCGTTTAAATGCGTTTTTTCACGATCTTTCTGTATCTTTTCTAAATACCCTGGAAAGCTAAGCGGGTTGGTAGAGAGTAAATCGGCATCCAGCTCCTGAAAAGTCCCGTCATCAATAAAAGACTTTTGGCGCTCAAAAGCATTCATTCCAAAATGGTGGCCGCATTGCAAGCAGACATGCATGTTTTTCTTTAATTCTTTCTTATACAAAATCTTTTTGCACTTAGGACATTTCTGCATGATCCCTTCAGGTACGTCCTGCTTGCTCGCTTCTGAAGGAATGGTGGCATACTTTTTCTTTTTTGGTTTTTGTTTATTGAATAAGTCTTTAATCAACGTGCATCCTCCCCTGTAATGGCTTTCGGTTTGAATGATTCCGCATCATCCTAGCTGTTTATATGCTTCAAAAATCTCTTGAATGTTTTTCGTTTTTAATTTTTCCATTAATTGAAGAAATGCCTGTCTATTCGCTGTCAAACGGTCTCCTTGATGAAAGGAAGCCGCATAATCTGAGACAATCAGCCAGATGGTTTTTAACAGCTGATTGCGGCTTGCGTCCATCATGGAAGTAAAAAAATCCCTTTCAGAAAAGGAGGCTGACTTCATGCTCTTGGCAACCTTCGCCCAGCTGGAGTCAAAATCAGGCTGCTGAATAGCGGAAGATAGACAGCCCAGCTCTAAAATCTGCTGCGTTCTTCTCACATCCTGTTTTTTTTGTTCATTTTGCAAAATAAAAGTACTCAGCAGCTGGACAAGCTGATGATCATGGAAATCGCGGAGAAACGTTCCTTCTCCGCGCCTCGTTTCAATCAGTCCCAGCAGTTCTAAAGCCCGGAGCGCTTCCCTGACAGACGAACGGGCTACGGACAGCCTTTCAGACAGCTCTCTTTCAGAAGGAAGCTTATCACCGGGAAGCAAACCGTCCGATACAATGATTTGCCGAATCCGGCCTACCACTTCCTCAAATTTTGAACGGGAACGGTTCATATCCACTGCTTATTCACCTTTTCCAATCATTGAAAGCTGCATAGTCCGCTCACGAACCTCTTCCGGATCCACCTTTAATCGGGCCACACCCGTTTCCATAGCGGCCTTAGCCACGGCTGCCGCTACAGCCGGTGCCACGCGCGGATCAAACGGCCCAGGAATCACGTAATCCGAATGCAGCTCTTTTTCATCAATTAAGCTCGCAATCGCTTCTACTGCTGCTTGTTTCATGCTCTCATTAATGTGAGTTGCCCGCACATCAAGCGCTCCCCGGAATATTCCCGGAAAGGCCAGGACATTATTGATTTGATTCGGGAAGTCGGAGCGGCCCGTACCAATGACCTTAGCGCCGGCCATTTTCGCCTCTTCCGGCATAATTTCCGGGGTTGGATTGGCCATAGCAAAAATAATCGGTTCCGGATTCATCGTTTGAACCATTTCTTTCGTTAAGGCTTCCGCTACTGAGACGCCGATGAATATATCCGCTCCTTTAATAACATCTGCCAGCTTGCCTGCTTCCTTGGCTTTGTTGGTAAATTTTGCTACCTCCTCTTTCACAGGATTCATGCCTTCAGAACGGCCTTCATAAATAGCGCCGCGCGAGTCGCACATAATAATATCTCGCACGCCGTAACTGAATAATAACTTGATGATGGCAATACCGGCTGCGCCTGCTCCGTTGGCTACCACCTTAATATCCGTCATCTTTCTGCCCGTCAGTTTAAGCGCATTTAATAAGCCAGCTACTGTTACGATTGCCGTTCCGTGCTGATCATCATGGAAGACAGGAATATTTGTTTCTTTCTTCAAGCGTTCTTCAATCACAAAGCAATTAGGAGCGGCAATGTCTTCTAAGTTGACGCCGCCGAAAGTAGGCGCCATCAGCTTCACCGCTTCCACGATCTTGTCAGCATCATTTGTGTTCAAACAAATCGGAAAAGCATCGACGCCAGCGAAGCTCTTGAATAGAACTGCTTTGCCTTCCATCACTGGCATAGCTGCTTCAGGGCCGATGTTGCCGAGCCCCAATACAGCCGTTCCATCAGATACGACCGCTACAGTATTTCCTTTAATTGTATAATCATAAACCGTTTCCGGCTTTTCATAAATTTCCTTACAAGGTTCGGCCACTCCCGGGGAATACGCTAAACTTAAATCCCGAGCGTTCTTCACCGCCGTCTTAACGCCTGTGGATAGCTTTCCCTGATTGATTTTGTGCATATGTAAAGCTTCTTCTCTATTGGACATTCGCATACACTCCTAATCTCAAAATCCTAACCATAGGTGGTCAGACCACATTTTTGTCTATTACACAATAAACTATCATCGGTGAGTTGTAAAGCATTATTATTTTAATACGACATACTCTTCTCCTAAAACTTGAGCAAGTTCTTGAATTAATTCCCCGGCTGGTTTCACCCAGCTTTTCTCCCGTAATTTCACGGTTTTTCTGCTTCTTTCATAGTGAATAATGACCGGTGTGCTGCCGCGGAAACGGTTGAGTACCCGGTGAACATCTTCCAGGACCAGATGTTCATCTGGCGAGACTGGAATTTTAATAAATAATATCCTTTTCCTTTCCTCGGATAATGCCTTGGCTTCTTTAAGCCCGCAAACCGCGCGCACAATAAATTGCCTGCGCCCATTTCTCTCCTCTGTATCCCCTTCTACATAGAGAATTTCCCCTTTTGTAAGCCAGTGTGATGACTTGCGGTAAACCTCGGGAAAAACAACGCCTTCTATTTCGCCGCTCGCATCCGAAAAACGGAGAAACGCCATGTTCTCACCTTTCTTCGTCCGAATGGCTTTCACTTCATTGACAAGCGCACCGATGGCTGTCTTGCGCTGACCGGCAGAGAGGCTGCCAATCGGTGCGGCACCCAATTCATTAAAGACTTCTTTGTAGAGAGACACTGGATGATCCGATAAATATAATCCTAATACTTCCTTTTCGAAGGCTAGCTTTTCCTCTACTGGAATCGGCTCTACTTCCATATATTTAGGTTTTGGAAAAAATTCCTCATCCCACAAAAGACCAGGCTCTCCTTCTTTAGGCTGCGCCAGCTCGGCATGATCCATCGCCACATCCAAGCTCGCTAACAGCGTGGCCCGATCCTTTCCAAATTCATCAAAAGCTCCCGCGAAAACAAGCGCCTCCATCGCTTTCCGATTGACAACTTTTAACGGCACCCTCAGACAAAAATCAAATAAGTCAGAGAAAGGTCCTTGTTCTCTCGCGGACAAAATCGCTTTTAGAACACTCGCTCCTATCCCTTTAATCGCTGCTAAGCTGTAGCGAATTCCTTTTTCATCACACTTGAACGGATAATGGCTTTTGTTAATGGACGGGGGCAGCACTTGCAAGCCCATATTCCTCGCTTCTGCCATGTATACAGCGATCTTCTTTTCATTTCCAATCGCCGATGACAGCAAAGCAGCCATAAAGTCAGCGGGATAATGCGCTTTCAAATAGGCAAGCTGATAGGCTAAATAGCTGTAAGCAACTGCGTGGCTCCGGTTAAATCCATAATTAGCGAACTGGACGATCAAATGATAGATCTGTTCAGCCGTCGCTTCGCTGTACCCGTTTTGCTTCGCGCCGCTGATGAAATGCTTTCTTTCCTTCTCCAGCACTTCCCTTTTCTTCTTGCTGACCGCTCTGCGCAAGAGATCGGCTTCCCCCAATGAAAAGCCGGCAAGCCTTGAGGCAATCTGCATAATTTGCTCTTGATAAATGAGCACGCCATAGGTTGGCTCCAATATATCTTTTAAATCCGGATGGGGAAATTCGACCGGCTTTCGCCCGTGCTTGCGGTCAATGTATGCGGGAATGTTCTCCATCGGTCCCGGCCGATATAGCGCATTGACAGCGACAATGTCTTCAAAATGAGTCGGCTGCAGCTTCATCAGCACTTTCCGCATCCCATCAGATTCCAGCTGAAAAATGCCGGCCGTCTTTCCTTCTCCAAGCAAGCGGAAGGTTTCTCGATCTTGTAAAGGTATATTCTTCAAATCGATTTTTTTTCCTGCTGAATAAGCAATCGACTTCAGGATTCTTTCCAAAAGAGTTAAGTTGCGCAAACCAAGCAAATCAATTTTCAATAGACCTAGCTCTTCTAAGGTATCCATTGGAAATTGCGTCAAGAATACCCCTTCATGCCCCTCCTGAATCGCTATCAGCTCTGTTAGCGGCTGTTCTGTAATTACCATTCCGGCTGCGTGAGTTGAGGTGTGGCGAGGTAAGCCCTCCAGTATTAACGCGGTCTGGAACAGCTTTTGGTTCCTGTCCGTCTGGCCTGCCCATTCCCGGAGAGCCGCCGACTCTGTGTACGCTTGCTCTAGTGTACAGCCGGGGCGCGACGGCAACAGCCCAGAAAGCCTGTCCATCTCCTTCGCGGAAAATCCAAACACCCGCGCTACATCGCGCATGACTGCTTTTGCTGACAGGGTGCCGAATGTTACTATTTGTGCCGCATGAAGCTCTCCGTATGTGCGCGCTACATATTGAATCACTTCATCGCGCCGATGATCTGGAAAATCCAGATCAATATCCGGCATCGTCACCCGCTCAGGATTTAAAAATCTTTCAAACAACAGACCGTAGCGCAGCGGGTCCACCGCTGTAATACCGAGAGCATAGGCAACAAGTGAACCAGCCGCCGATCCCCGTCCCGGTCCGGTTAAGATCCCCTCGTTCCGAGCAAAACTCATAAAATCCCAAACAATAAGAAAATAATCGCTGAATCCCATTCGTTCAATCGTTTCTAACTCGTAATGCAACCGTTGCTGATATTCGGGGTTCGAGGCCACCCCCGCCTCCTCAAGACCTTTAATACAGAGCGCCTTCAAGCATTCGCTGGAGGATTTCTCTCCGGTATGAGGATACTTCGGTAGCAAGCGACGGCCAAACGGAAGCTCCACGTCGCAAGCCTCCGCCACGTGAGCTGTCCGCGCGAGCGCCTCCGCCTCGTCCGGAAAGAGAGCGGCCATTTCATCCGCTGAGGTCAGATAATGCGACGGCTCCCCATCCGGCTCACTGCCCGAAAGCTTCTCTCCGTCGCGAATCGCTTGGAGACACTGATAGGCAAACGCTTCGTCCTTTGTTAAATAACGGACGCGGTGACTGACGAGGAGAGGGATCTTCAACTTGCCGCTTAATCGCTTCATTCCTTGATTCACCGCTTCTTCTCCTTCTTTGCCATGACGCTGCAAAGATAGAAAGAAAGCACCTGGTTCAAACAGCTGCTGAAAAAAAACAGCCGCTTCTTCCGCCTTCGCGTGATCCTCTTGAAGCAGCTGTTCGATTTCACCGTCCTGACCGGGCGTGAAAGCAAATAAACCAGCGGAGTAGCCCCTCAGCCATTTAACAGGAATGCCGTCTTTCGCTTTTGTCTGAATCACGCTGGAAATTTTCAATAAATTTTGATAACCTGTGTTGTTTCTTGCCAGCAAGACGAGCGGAAAGGAGCGCCCTTCCATCCGCTCACTTTGCACATCAGCCGTCATCCCGATAACCGGCTTGATATTTGCTTCTTTACAGGCCCGATAAAAGGGCACGACACCATACATGACATTGCGGTCCGCAATAGCAAGCGCCTTGTAGCCAAGCTCTTTGCCTTTGGCGACTAGCTTGCTGATGGACAACGTACTAGAGAGCAAGCTATAGGCTGTCTGAATTTGCAGATGAGTATACATCGAGATCATTCCTTTTTTAATTTTCGTCCTAGTCAGCTATGTTCATTATAAATCGGTCATGCAGAAAAGGAAAATACGTTCTATCTTTTTCATACAAGCCCTGTCTTTTGCATATATAGTAAGAAAGACAATCAGCAAGAAAAGGGGGGGCATATGGCTGACACCTTTTTTCATGAATTATTTAAATGTTATTTCATCGCATTTGGCGTGCTGCTAGGAGGATCACTGATCGGCGGAATAGCGGCATTTGCTACAGGCAAGCCACTATATACCGGCATTTCGCAAATCAGTGAGAATTTGCGGATTTGGGCGATCGTAGCAGCTATTGGCGGGACATTTGATACGCTATCCAGCTTTGAGCGCGGCTTTCTTCAAGGAGAAACGAAGGATTTATTTAAACAGTTTCTTCTCATTTTATCGGCCATGGGCGGCACCTATACCGGAAAGCTCATCATTACTTGGCTGACTGGGGAGCATATCGCCCCATGAGAGTGCCTGACCTGCATAAACACCCGAAGCGAAAGTGGCTGCTAAGCGGCGCGGCGATCGGATTTTGCCTGAGCTGGCTTGTTTTTCTTTATGTTTATGGCACTCTTCAGGAAAGACAATCGACGATAATGGAGATCCAAAAAAATGAAATCCGCGACCTGCGCAACCATTTAGCTATCTGGCAAGAGGAATATAAAGAACTGAATAAACAAAACCTGCACAAGCTAACTGTGCAGGAAATTGAAATTACGATTACAAATTACGAAAAGTATGGAATTGAGGACGCTCAAAGCCTATTTGAAGCAAAAGAGCTCGTCAAAAAGGATTTGTCCGTCCTGCTGGCCAAAGATTTAGATACGGTTTACTCTCATAAAGAATTATTGCGGCAAACGATAGAGAATAAGACGCTGAAAATCAACAAGAAACACTATTCCTTGCATATTAAGGAGTGGCTGTTTTATACAACGATTCAGATCGAACTGGAGCTGGAGCTGCAAGGTGATTAGTAAGCGGCACACAGCTTTGTCAAATCTTTGGCAACCTGCTCAGCCTCTTCCCAGGAATACACGGAAGCGCCGGCAGCCAGCGGATGACCTCCGCCATTGTATTTCTTCGCCAATTCATTAATGACGGGGCCCTTTGAGCGCAGGCGGACACGAATCTGATCCGCTTCTTGAATGAAAAAGACCCATGCTTTAATTCCCTTTACATCGCCAAGGGCGCTGACAAGCAGCGATGCTTCAGATGGAACAACGCCGAATTCTTCAAGCAGCTCTTTCTTTAAAGTAACGACCGCCGCACCGCTTGCATCCATGCGAAACGTCTGTAAAATATGGCCATGCAATTTGATGACTTTAGGGTCTCTTTCATACATGCGGGTAAATAGCTCATTGCGGTCGAATTGATAATTGATCAGCTCCCCGGCTACTTCCATCGTCCGGTTGGTCGTACTCGGATAAAGAAAGCGGCCCGTATCGCCGACAATGCCGGCAAACAATAGCCGGGCGGCTTCATCGCTCATTTTTAGCCCGTCCTCTTTGCCGCTTTCATACAGCTCATAAATCATTTCACTGACCGAGCTGGCTGCTGTGTCCACCCAAAGCAGGTCCCCATATGGATCTTCATTCGGATGATGATCGATCTTAATCCATTCCTTTCCTAGACGGTAGCGCTTGTCACAGATTCTTTCCTGATTGGCGGTGTCACAAACGATGACAAGCGCTCCTTTATACACATCATCTCCGATCTTATCCAGCGTTCTCAGAAAGCGGAGAGCCGGTTCATCCTGCCCGACCGTATATACTTTTTTATCCGGAAATGAAGCTTTAATCACCTCTGCCAGTCCCCCTTGTGATCCGTAAGCATCCGGGTCGGGGCGCACATGGCGGTGAATGATAATCGTGTCGTATGCCTTGATTTTTTCAATAATTTGTTTTTTCATTGGTCTTCTCCTTTGCCTTCAGCAAATATTAAAGGTAGAAATTTTCTCCAATTCTCGTTAAAATGAAGGGGTCTAAAGAATCTAATGGAGGAAAATATATGCCTTTTTTAGTGTTTGTGATCGTTTTGTCTTTTTCTTTTTATATTGTATACAAAGTTCAATATGTCAGAAGCAGACGCCCGATGGAAAAGAAGTGGCTATCTGCCAAATCCAGCATGGCGCTCGGCCTCTTCGTCGGCTGCTTTGGCATCAATACACTATTTATTCAGCAATCAGCGGTTGCCTATATTGTGGCTGCCCTGTTTTCAATCGTCGGATTTGCCAGCGTTTGGGCCGGCTATAAGGCGTATCGCCACTTCCTTCCTTACGCTCGGAAGGAAGCGGAAGAATTAAATCATTAGCTCCTGTCAGCCGCTTCTGCTTTTTAGAAGCGGCTTATCCGTTGCGTTCAAGCACTTGACACATCATTAGCGCTTTGCCGACTAGCATGCCATTATTAAACACTTCCACATCGACTTTACCGAATTTGCGGCCAACCTCTAGCACTTTGGGGTGTATTTCAAGCAAGCTTTCCATTTGAACAGGCTTGATAAAATATATCGTAATATTTTCAATGACGATATCGCCTTTTTTTTGGGAGCGCATCGCCTGATTGGCCGCTTCGGTCACAAGTGCCGTAAACACACCGTAAGAAATCGTACCAAGTTGATTGGTCATTTGCGGCGTTACTTCAAACTTGTAAACTTCCTCCCCCTTGCTTCCCGATAAATCGAGCTGATTGGCAATGGTGTCATTGATCGTTTCGCCCACCTGCGGCTGCCGCTGCGTCATTTGCAGCGCCTTGAGCACGTCCTGACGGCTGATAATCCCTTGTATGCGGTTCTGCTCATCCACGACAGGAAGCAGCTCAATCCCTTCCCAAATCATCATATGCGCCGCGGAAGCCACGCTTGTTTTTTCGTTCACGGTCAACGGGTTTTTCGTCATGACCTTTTCAATCGCCGTGTTTTTTTCCTGCCCCATAATGTCTTTAGCGGTGACCATCCCCTGCACTTTTTGCTGGTGATCGAGTACGGGAAAACGGCTATGGAGAGTCTGTCTGTTCTTCTCAAGCCAATCGTTCACTGTGTCTTTAACGAATAATGAAACTGTTTGATCAACAGGTGTGAGAATGTCGCCGACAAGAACGATTTCTTTTTTGATTAGTTGATCGTAAATAGCCCGATTAATCATCGTCGCCACGGTGAAAGTATCGTAGCTAGTCGAAATGACTGGAAGCTCCAGTTCATCCGCCAGCTTCTTCACTTTCTCCTCCGTATCAAACCCGCCGGTAATTAGCACGGCTGCACCCGCTTTAAGAGCGTGTTCATGCGCTTGAGTCCGATTGCCGACAATCAGCAGGTTCCCAGGCCCGGTGTACCTCATCATCGCTTCCAGCTTCATTGCGCCAATCACAAATTTCGTAAGCGTTTTGTAAAGGCCCGCACGGCCACCGAGCACTTGCCCGTCAATGATATTGACGACTTCCGCAAACGTGAGCTTTTCTATATTCTCTTTTTTCTTTTGTTCTATTCGAATCGTGCCTACTCGCTCAATCGCTGAGACAAACCCTCTCGCTTCCGCCTCTTTAATCGCCCGGTAAGCGGTTCCTTCACTCACCGACAGGGCCTTGGCTATTTGCCTGACCGAAATTTTTTCACCGATGGGCAGCCCCTCAATGTACTGCAAAATTTGTTCATGTTTGGTTATCAACTGTTTCACCTGTTCCTTTCCGAACCTCTAATACAGCTATTATAAAAGGAAACAGCGGTTTGTTCAATTTGAGCCGCGCATTTTAACAGCTTATTGATAAAGCCGACACAGACAGAAGGAAGCGAAAAGATTTAAAAGACAGCTCCGATAGCCGAAGTATCGGAGCTGTCTCTTCCTCGATCCTACAGTTCTATCGCTTCACCCGGCTCAAGCACCCGGCCGTTTTTCGCTTTCAGCTTGCGGATGAAAGCATGCGGATCTTGCTTAATCGGCGGAAAGGTATTAAAGTGCATCGGCACTACTTGCTTCGCCTGCAAGAATTCAGCAGCGATTGCCGCATCATCCGGCCCCATAGTGAAATTATCGCCAATTGGCAAGAAAGCAAGGTCGATCGGATGCAAGGCTCCGATCAGCTTCATATCCGAGAAAAGTGCTGTGTCACCGGCATGGTAAATCGTCTTTTCCTCCATCATCAGCAATACGCCCGCCGGCATTCCCATATAAAGGAACGTGCCATCCTCTTGAGGCAGTCCTGATCCATGGAAGGCCTGTGTAAATTTCACCTTGCCGAAGTCAAATGTATAGCTGCCGCCAATATGCATTGGGTGCGTATTTAACCCTTGATGACTTAAATATACAGCCAGCTCGTTGACAGCGATCACAAGCGAATCGCTTCTTTTAGCCAACTCGATCGTATCGCCGAGATGATCACTATGCCCGTGGGTTAACACGATCACATCCGGGTGTTCTTCTTCCACTTTCAAATCGGTTATGTCATTTCCCTGAATAAACGGATCAATCAAAATCTCTTTCCCATTTGCCTTAATCTTCACGATAGAATGTCCATGATAAGATACTTTCATGACCAAAACTCCTTTCGCTTATTTCGTTCCACACACTCTATTCTAGTAAACTTTCCATTATCCTGTCGCCTCCTTGATTTACAGCCGGGTTTTTTGCTGATACTCTTTTATAGAAGATAAAAAGGAGGAACGATGATGAATCAGCGCTTCAGCAAATTAATTGACTGGATGAAAACAGAAGACATTCCGTTTTCATTCATCACTTCAACAGAAAACGTCTTTTACTTAACAGGCTTTAGAAGCGACCCGCACGAACGGCTGTTGGGCGTTGCCGTTTTCCAAGAAGCAGAGCCATTTTTAGTGTGTCCGCAAATGGAAGCGGCCGATGCTAAAAACAGCGGCTGGACATACGAAGTGGTCGGCTACACCGATATTGAAGATCCCTGGGAGAAAATTCAAGCGCGCGTGAAAGGCCGCCTGAAAAGCATTCAGCGCATCGCGGTAGAGAAACAGCATGTCAATATTGAACGGTACGAAGAGCTGGCACGCCGCTTTCCAGGCGCAGCTTTTATCGGGGCGGAAGCAAAGCTTGAACAATTGCGGCTGATCAAAGATCAATCGGAGCTTGCAAAATTGAAAAAAGCAGCAGAATATGCCGACTACGCGGTAAAAACAGGTGCAGAAGCCATCCGCGAGGGCAAATCGGAGCTTGAAATTTTAGCAGAAATCGAGTTTGAAATGAAGAAACAGGGCATTTCTGAAATGTCTTTCTCAACCATGGTGCTAACCGGAAAAAATGCCGCTTCTCCACATGGCGTTCCCGGTGCTGCTAAAGTTCAAAAAGGCGATTTAGTATTGCTTGACCTCGGTGTTGTCTATGAAGGTTATTGCTCCGATATTACGAGAACAGTAGCATTCGGTGAAATCAGCGACAAGCAGCGCAATATTTACGATACGGTGCTGAAAGCAGAACTGGCGGCGGTTGCGGCCGTAAAGCCTGGCAAGAAAGCAAAAGACATTGATCAAACAGCAAGAGCCATCATCGCTGAAGCCGGTTATGGCGAATTCTTTCCGCACCGGCTCGGGCACGGTCTCGGCATCAGTGTCCATGAATACCCCGGAATTACAGAAACCAATGAGCTCCCCCTTCAAAGCGGCATGGTCTTTACAATTGAACCCGGTATTTATGTACCTGGCGTGGCGGGCGTGCGCATTGAAGATGACGTCCATGTAACGGACAATGGAGCGGAAATTTTGACAGCTTTTCCAAAAGAATTGCTATTTGTTTAGAAAATTTTCACATTCTGTTGTAGAATGGATAGTGTAGTGCATTCCAGCTTATAGTACAATGAACTTAGAAGGGGGAATGACAGATGGGCATGAAGTATGAAAATATTCTAGTAGCTGTGGATGGTTCAAAGGAAGCGGAGTGGGCATTCAAGAAATCAATTGAAATCGCTAAACGCCACGATGCCTCATTAAATCTCGTGCATGTGATTGACACTCGCTCATTTGCCGCAATCGAGGCTTATGACCGTTCTATCGCTGAACGAGCTTCCAGCTATGGGAACGAGCTGTTAGAAGAGTACAAGCAAGAGGCGGACAAAGCAGGAGTAAAAACAGTCAATACTTTTGTGGAATACGGCTCACCTAAAGTAGTGATCCCTAAAGATATTGCAAAGCAAGTAAAAGCTGATTTAATCGTATGCGGAGCAACCGGTTTAAATGCCATGGAGCGCTTCTTAATCGGCAGTGTGTCCGAACACATCACACGCGCCGCCCGCTGCGACGTGTTAGTCGTTCGCACAGATAAAAGTGAATAATTGAAAGAATACGAGAGAGAGCTGCCTTAGCCTAAACTATGGCAGCTTTTTCATTGTTCCAACGATGTACACTAAGCGGCTGTCCGATTGTTTTTCATCCTCATGTGAACGGATACTCTTTCTCATTTCGATCTTTGTCAACTGCCTATATAAACAGCGGGGCATTTTCTCTTCTCGTTTCTTCCTTCGCTTCTCCACTCATCAATAGAGTATTAACTGCTTGTCCCGCATGTAATCTTTCCGGACTTTCACTCTAAAGATTACACCCATGCCAGGCGCACGAAAAAACAGCCCCCTACTCCTTAGAGGGCTGCTTTCCATTTAGCAAGTTTCTGGCTGCGCTGATTTGGAGCTGGACTTGTTCAAAGCCTGTACCGCCCAAAGACTTCCTTCTTTTGACGGCTTCGAAAGGCGACAGCACTTGATAAATGTCTTCTTCAATGATCTCAGACGCTGCTTTCAGCTCCTCTAAAGGCAGGTCGGCGAGATAGCATTGCGATTGAATGCAGTGGAGCACCAGCTTGCCGACGATTTCATGCGCTTCACGGAATGGTATGCCTTTTGATGCTAAATAGTC
Source organism: Bacillus xiapuensis (assembly GCF_002797355.1). Taxonomy (GTDB): domain Bacteria; phylum Bacillota; class Bacilli; order Bacillales; family Domibacillaceae; genus Bacillus_CE; species Bacillus_CE xiapuensis. The sequence continues at coordinate 2,184,247 of NZ_KZ454939.1, forward strand.
AGCCAGCTCCGTGGCATTGGAGAAATCATTGTGGACGGCTTCTTCTAAGCGGTCCACCTTCACCTTCATCGTCTCAACCATTCCCGCAAAAATTTTCAAGGAGCCGATGATCGTATGCACCGTGTCGAACATCCCTTCCTTATCTTCTTGCATATCTTTGTTATACGCCAGCGGCAAGCCTTTTAGCACGGTTAATAAGCCAAACAGATGGCCGTAGACGCGGCCGGTTTTTCCGCGGATCAGCTCCGCCATATCCGGGTTTTTCTTTTGCGGCATAATGCTGGAGCCGGTGGAAAAGGCATCATCCATTTCAATGAATTGAAATTCTTGGCTGGACCAAAGAATCATCTCCTCTGCCAGCCTTGACATATGCATCATTAAGATGGAGGAGGCGCTTAAAAATTCCAGAATGAAATCGCGGTCGCTGACGGCATCCATGCTGTTGGCATAAACGCCGGAGAAGCCAAGCAGCTCAGCGGATACTTTCCGGTCAATCGGAAAAGTCGTTCCTGCCAGCGCCCCCGCGCCTAGAGGCGACACATCTGTCCGTTTCAGCCCTTCTTGAAATCGTTCTTTATCCCGCTCTAGCATCCAGAAGTAAGCCATCAAATGGTGTCCGAATGAAATGGGCTGCGCTCTCTGCAAATGAGTGTACCCGGGAGCTAATGTTTCCACATGAGCCTCCGCTTTTTCCACAATTGCTTTCTGAAATGCTTCAATTAAGCCAATAATATGTTTGACCTGCTTCTTCAAGTACAAATGCATATCAGTGGCCACTTGATCATTGCGGCTGCGTCCGGTGTGAAGCTTACCGCCAACCGCGCCGACTTCTTTGATCAAGAATGCTTCCAAATTCAGATGGATGTCCTCTTGGGCGACCGTGAAAGACAGTTCTCCTTTTGAAGCTTTCTCCTTTAAAGCTTCAAGGCCGCCCGTGATTTGATCCGCTTCTTCTTTTGTCAATATGCCCGTCTCAGCGAGCATGCTCACATGCGCTAAGCTTCCTTCTATATCTTCAAACACCAGCTCTTGATCGAAATGGATGGATGCCCCGAACTCATCTACCCATTCTTCCGCTGACTTTTGGAAGCGTCCCCCCCATAACTTTTTCATGAATGAACCTTCTCCTTTTCCTGCTGCACCATCGAATTTACTTTCGTAGGAAGACCCCATAGCTGAATGAAGCCAACAGCCGCCTCGTGGTCAAATTCATCTTCCGTTGTATAGGTCGCTAATTTTTCATTGTATAAAGAGTAATCTGATTTTCTTCCCTCGACAATCGCATGGCCCTTAAACAGTTTAACGCGCACCGTGCCCGTCACGTATTTCTGCGTTTCCTTTAAGAATGCTTCAAGAGCCGTTCTTAGCGGAGAAAACCATAATCCCTCATAAATCAGCTCTGTGATTTTCTTTTCAATGACAGGCTTGAAGTGGGCAACTTCTTTCACTAAAGTTAGATCCTCAAGCTCTTTATGCGCCTTGATGAGGGTCATCGCACCCGGGCATTCATACACTTCTCTTGACTTAATGCCAACTAGACGGTTTTCAACATGGTCGATTCTTCCTACTCCGTGTTTGCCGGCTACTTCGTTTAAATGAAGAATGAGTTCAGCTAAAGAATAGGGTTTGCCGTTCACGGCAACCGGTACCCCTTTTTTAAAATCAATTTCGATTATTTCCGGCGTATCCGGCGTATTCTCTAAAGATGCAGTTAAGTCATAAGCTTCCTCCGGCGGAGCGGCCCAAGGGTCTTCTAAAATGCCGCATTCATTGCTTCTTCCCCAAAGGTTTTGGTCAATTGAAAACGGGCTGTCTAAATGAATCGGAATCGGGATATTGTTCTGTTTCGCATATTCAATTTCTTCTTCCCGCGACCATTTCCAATCACGCACCGGAGCCAAGACTTCAAGATTGGGATTCAGCGCTTTAATGGATACTTCAAATCGCACTTGGTCGTTTCCTTTCCCCGTGCATCCGTGTGCGACCGCCACCGCATTTTCTTTTTCAGCTACCTCTACTAGCTTTTTAGCAATCAGCGGACGTGACAGCGCGGACACTAACGGATATTTCCCCTCATATAATGTGTGCGCTTGAAGAGCGATTAACGCGTATTCATCGGCATACTCTTCCTTGGCATCGATCATGTAGCTGGCCACCGCGCCGACTTTCAGCGCTTTCTCTTTTACAAACTGCAAATCTTTCCCTTCCCCTACATCCAAGCAGCAGGCTACAACGTCATATCCTTTTTCCTTTAGCCACGGAATGGCTACAGATGTATCTAAACCTCCAGAATAAGCAAGAACGACTTTTTTACTCATGATTCATTTCCCTCCAAGCGGATATCTATTAGTATAAATATTCATTATAACTAATTTTTATTCTTTAACTTGAATAAAGAATATCACTTTCTTCTTTCGCTTTCAAGTGATTTATCAAAAAAGATGAATTTTTTTACTTTATAGTGAATAAATAATCACACAAGAGGAGATTTTTGCAGAAATGAGCGGAAAGCGGTAAGATGAAAGAAAAAAAGAGGGATAGCGAATGTACTTTCAAATGAATGACCGCCTCGGCATCTCCGTTCCTTATTTAATGAAGGAATGGGCGGATTATTCGATCCAAGAACAAGAGCATATCATCCATCAATGGGAACAGATCCGCGGCAGCATCCCTGACCGTATTCAAAGCTTAGAGGCTGAGATCAACGAGCGCCAAGCTATGCTGGAGCGCGAGGAAAACTTCCGGCGCTCTTGCAGGCTTAATGAAGAAATTGGTGAGCTGGCTTCCATTATTAATGACCTTTGGCTTTGGTTTCGGACAACTCCTTCTGTGGAAAAGGAACACATCTGCTAAAAAAAGAAAACAGGCAGCATCGTCTCTGCCTGTTTTCTTTGAAGTGTCTATGCCGATTACCATTCAGATGTCTTAAGCCTGCTCCTCTTTATTTCACCTTTTCTCTCTTTTCCTGCAATAAGCGATATTGATAATACTTTTCCGCATAGTCTGTAATCCTTTTCGTAAACCGGTAGTTAACACCGGCTCCAATCGCTAAACTGATCCATGGCAAATTGGAAATTCTTTTGTTTTTAAATAACGCAATAGCTGTCAGCTTGACGAGCTGTTGAACCGTTCCTTCCATCCAAGCTGCATCGGTTAATCTTTCCGCTTCTTGATAGAAAAAGGGCTGCTCTTGGGCTTCCAACTCGAGCAAAAGCTCCTGCCAGCCAGCTGCCAGAAAACGGTCAGGCAGCGTGGCGGCATGAAACACTTTCAAGGAAGCCATCATTTCAAATGGGGTTTGCGGATCAAAGCCGTAGGACATCGCTGTTAACTGAACCGAGCGCAAATTAATTAGAATCATTGCCGCAAAGTCGGTGCTGACGGGCACAGCGCCGCCGGTTCCCGTGATTCCGCCTTGAATAAGAGAATAAATCTGGTGTCTGGATGCCTGCTGCCGGTTTAAGTAGCCAAGCTGATCGATCGTTAGCTTTTTCATGTCGGCTATCGTTTCCACATCCTCGCGAAAGATCCGGGCCGAGGCTAACATTCGTTCCCGTGCTTCATTCTGAAATTGCGAGCCTTGCAGCAAAGAGTGTACTTGAAACAGCACATTATCCATCTGGTTCAAAAAGGAGGCCAGCGCCTCTTCTGGAATCGCTTCAAAGGCTGCATGCAGCCACTTGGAATATGTATATAGAAAATCATTGCCGCCATCATTTGCAAGCCCTTGCTCCCAAGCCATGATTTCCTCCCACACCGCTTGATCGCGATCCGTCCAAGCCATACAACATCCCTCCTATGTTCAACTTCGTCCTGTCGTACTATTGTCCAAGTTCGTCAAAAAAGGTTCATTTTCTGTTTAGTGCTAAAAAGAAATTCATTGAAAAATCATCCCCAGTGCCGTTTTCCTGGTCATATCGTCTTTCTGCAAAGCCTGAATTTTCCGCCGTCTTATTAAATGGCAAAAGCATGAAAGCATCCACCGCCTGCAGACGCAAATGGAGACATTGTCAATTATTAGAGTCCAGCATGTGCTTCAGTGTATCCCGGGCGATCATCACTTCTTCATCTGTTGGGATGATCACTACTTTGACAGGAGAGTGCGGGAAATTGATAAAGGCTTCCTTGCCGCGCACGGTATTCAGAGCCGGATCCCAATAGATTCCCATAAACTCAAGACCCTTGAGCACGCGCTCACGGATAATCGGGCTATTCTCTCCAATGCCCGCCGTGAAAATAATGGCGTCCACGCCAGACATCCTCGCAGCGTAAGAACCGATGTATTTATGTATGCGGCTGGCAAAAACCTCGAGTGCCAGCTCAGCTCGTTCGTTTCCTTTGGCCGCTTCCTCTTCAATATCACGCAAATCGCTCGAGAAGCCCGACACGCCGAGCATGCCTGATTCTGTGTTCAGCACATCCAGTACTTCATCGGCTGTTTTTCCGGTTTTCTCCATGATAAATGGAATGAGCGCCGGATCAATGTTCCCGGATCTCGTTCCCATCGTCACACCGGCAAGCGGTGTAAAGCCCATCGACGTGTCAACCGATTTTCCGCCATGTATCGCAGCGATGCTGGCTCCGTTGCCAAGGTGGCAAGAAATTAAGCGCAGCTTATGAAGCGGACGTTCAAGCAATTCAGCGGCGCGGCGCGAGACATATTTATGAGACGTGCCATGAAATCCGTACTTGCGAATATTGAAGTCCGTATAATAATGATAAGGCAAACTGTATAAAAACGAGCTCTCTGGCATGGTCTGATGGAAAGCTGTATCAAATACGGCAACTGCCGGCACAGTAGGCAATACCGCTTTAAATGCACGAATTCCTATTAAGTTGGGAGGGTTATGAAGCGGCGCTAGCTCGGACAGCTGATCGATCTTTTCTTCCACCTCATCCGTAATTAACACCGAATGGCTGAAAATCTCCCCTCCGTGAACAACGCGGTGACCAATAGCATCAATTTCATCAAGAGAATGAATAATGCCAAGGCTCGTCAGCCGATCTAATAAAATTTTCACGGCTGTTTCATGATTAGGGATGTCCATGATGACCTTTTGCTTATTTCCATCGACTGTGATATTAAACATCGATGGATAAAGCCCAATTCTTTCTATAAGTCCTTTGGTGATTACCTTTTCTGCAGGCATTTCAAAAAGCTTAAACTTTAAAGAAGAACTTCCAGCATTGATTGCAATAATTTTTGACATAAGTACCCCCCTCGATGTGAAGCTTAGCCAAATGGGAAATTTATTTATATTTGCTTTCTAAGAACCATTTATCTATTTTTATCATGATCGATTGCAGCGCGTTCGCTTCCTTCATGGATGGCATATTCGCTAAGAAGACCTGCTTCGGCGCCTGAACCTTTTCTCCGTGTTTTTGCAATACGAAAATGCTTTTCGCCGCCTGCTTATTTTTAAACATAGACAGAGGAAGTCCGATCACTCCTTGAATATAAGCGTGCTTTTGGAAGTAACGATGCAGCTTATCGGCTCCTTGCGATTCAAACAAATGGTTGGGAATCAAGAAGAACAAGTAACCGCCAGGCTTGGTATGCTTGAGGCTTTGCTCCATAAATAAAAAATGCGCATAAGAATGCCCTTCCTCTGCCTGCAATTCAAACGCAGCGGCCCGCGCATCATTTGGATAGTAGCCGATTGGCAAATCGCAAACAACCGCGTCGACCGGATCGACTAAGAGCGGTTCGAGTGCATCTTGATTATAGAATTGAACGGAATGCTCCAGCAAATTTGCACCGCACCAGGCAAGCTTCAGCAATAAATCATCAACCTCTATGCCTGTTGCGGCGATCTTCTTGTCCGGCCATTGATTTAATACTGTCAAAAGCAAATTGCCTGTTCCGGCCGCCGGATCCATCAGTGCAAATTCCTTCTTCTCTTTCATAAATTTGCCGAGAAGATAGGCGATAAATAATCCGATCGAATCCGGTGTCATCTGGTGATTGGGCTGAACGTTTTCCTTCATTCCCTTCAAGATGGCAAGCTGATACGCTTTGCGGATCTCTTCTTTAGACAGGCCAGCAAGCTGAATCCCCTCATATTTCTTTTCTATTCTTTTTTTCGTCATTTCGCTCATATTTTCCTGCAATACTTGCTTTTGGAATAAGTTCTCAGCCGTTTCCGCCAACGCATCCAAGTAGGTGCATGATAATTCTTGTTGAAGAATTGCAGCTGTCTCGTCGAAGGTTTTAAATAAGCTTTCAATTGGGGAAATTCCGTTCATCTGTTGTTCCTCCTAGTTAACTTCCTTGACTGCGGCGGGGGAATGATCCTTAAAAGGCTGGCCCTGTAGAAAGAGCCAGCCTCCTCATTCACTTATTGAGCGGCTTTCGCTGCCTCGATGGCTTTCTCGTAATTTGGATGATCCGTACCCTCGCTCACATACTCAACGTATGTAATTTTATCATGGCTGTCAACTACGAATACGGCCCGTGCCAATAATCGCAGCTCTTTCATGTGAACACCGTATGCTTCCGCGAAAGACAGATCGCGATGATCAGAGTATATCTTTACATTTTCCAGACCGTTTGCTGCACACCAGCGCTTTTGAGCGAATGGCAAGTCTGCGGAAATCGTGATCACTTCCACGTTGTCGATTTTGGAGGCTTCTTCATTAAAACGCCGTGTTTGCGCGTCACAAACCCCCGTGTCAATCGAAGGGACTACACTTATTAAACGAACTTTTCCTTGTGAATCCGCTAATGAAACCTCAGACAGGTCATTGGCAAGAACTCTAAAATCAGGCGCCTGATCCCCTGCTTTCACTTCGTTTCCCAGTATCGTCATAGGCTTTCCTTTAAATGTGACCCTAGCCAAAATAAATCCCTCCTCGATAATTGTACACCTCTCATGATACTGAATAACTAGAAAAAAATGCAAAGAAAAAGCCCTGCCAGCTTACAGCAAGGTAATAAAATAAAAAGCAGCTCGGCCACTTTTTAAAAAAAGCTGTGGGCAAGCCGCTCGCATCTTCGATTAAATGGAAGGATCGTTAGGCGTGGCAGACGGATTTGTTGCTGCAGAAGCATTTGCAGCAGATGAATCATTTTGGTTAAAAATACTTTGAATTTTTTCTACAACACCAGGTGTCATATCAAGGATTTTATCAATTAAATGGGTGTTTTCATCTAAATGAAGCATGCGGACGTCTGTGCCTTTCACAATCAAAAAAGCAATCGGAGTAATCGACACTCCACCGCCGCTGCCCCCGCCGAAAGGGCTCTTCTCTTGTTTGGATGACGCGCCGCCGGATCCGTTTCCATTTGGCTTATCCAGCATGAATTCACTGCCGCCCGCAGCGAAACCGAATCCTACTTTGGATACTGTCATAATCACGGTGCCATCGGGGGTTTCCACCGGGTCCCCGATGATTGTATTGACATCAATCATCTCTTTCAAGTTTTCCATCGCGGTCGTCATTAAACCTTCAATCGGATGTTCACTCATATTTTTCGCCTCCCAAATATGCTATTGCGCTGACATCGCTTTCCACTTGCTGTTCCGGCCGCGAAAGCGAGAAAGAATTTTAATTACAGCAACTATAGCATGCCCTGGGCGCAGAGAGATCATACATGAAAATTCCGTTCGCCACACTGGCTGACCGAAAACGGGAGTTACCATCAGCTCAGGCATATTGGTCAGCCTCATTACGTGGCTCACAGCAGACACTGAAGCGCCTTTAACCGACCAAATGGAACCGGCGGCTATTCCTGTCCAAGCCGCATCTTTCATGCCTATTTCGGTGTGCCAGCAAACGTCTCTGATTTCTATTTTTTTCAAAAAAGAACGGACAACCGCCTGTAAAGACTCTACTTGACGGATCAGCTTTTTCGCATTCGTAATAGTCCGTTCCACATCGGAATAGGTGATTTCATCCTTCACCGCTTTTTTCGTCTGAGTTCCATCCTTTGTTTTCGTATCTCTTTCAAACAAAATAATCGGACGCTTTTTTCCGTGATGGGTGAGCAGTTTGATAATCGGAATATTTACCTTATAAGCGAACAGCCCATTCCACAGCTCAAAACGAAGCCATACATCCGTATTCCCCTTTTGATGATAATAATTAATAAATACGCGAAGCTTGGATATGCAAATGATGAAGCCGAGCAAAAGCACTCCTCCAAGCAGCCACCCTATGTATACCATTATTTACCTTCCTTTCCATTACCATTCTATCCAAGGAAAGATAAATTATACAGGCATTGAACCTTCAAACAGTCGAGTTTTTTGTTTCTCCCCGCTGCTGAAGAGAAGACAAAGGCTATCAGCGCAGCTTTTTGCTGCCGCACCATTGTCAGCTGTGCATCGTACAGGCCCGAACAAGTCGTGCAGTGAAGAGCTGTGAGCTCTCATTTAAATGTTTGACCGCTCCATTCAGGAAAAGAAATTTTATGATACCTGCCAAGCGGGATAGAACAGCAGCCGTTTCGGCCAAAAAAAGGCCGTTTCTTAAAAGCGAAACGGCCTCTTGCTGCGATGCAGCGCCCTTTATTCATTTGTTCATGAGGCAAACCTTGGACGGTGCTTTCTTTTCATTTCCTCCCGCTTCTTAAGAATATGCAGGCTCCGCGACGCTAACCGTCTGTTCATGAAGGACGGCTGTATCAGCAAAGTAGTCGTGCAGCCCTTGCTTTTTCGGCAAAAAGGCAACAAGCACATACAAAATAAAGATCGTCGCGGACAGATAACGGCCAACCAGCTCCCGAATGAAGACGGTCTGCCACGACAGCTTCCCATCCGTTAATGAAACGACTTTCAAACCGAATACCATTTTGCCGACCGTTTGCCCCCATACCTTTGTTGTAATGATAAAGTATAAATAAAATACGGCTGCGGTGGCGATATTGATGGCAGAGAACATGCCGCCAGCATTGAGATCCCACTCGAACGCCCGAAATACCGGATATACGATCAGCCTTGAAATGCTTGAAATCACGATTAAATCGAGCAAATACGCCCAAAACCGCATCCAAAAACCGGCATAGTGAGGCGCACCGAAGCTCTTCATATTCTCTCTCTGATGCGGTTGCTTCTCCAGCAGAAAGCGCTCTTCTTCAGAGCGGCTGTCCTCCGTCTCTTCACTTAAGCGTTCCCGTTTGGTCAGATCTTGATTTGACTCTTCGTTCACTCGGTCATACCTCCTTTATTCCGCATACAAATACATTAAACGCGGAGAGTTTGGATGGGATAATAGTTTCATGATAGCATTTAGCTCTTCATTTTTTCCTATGAGCTGCTGCGCTTTGTAAGAAAAGTAAGCGGGCCATCCCAGATCAGATTCATAGGTGATGACTTGTGCATTTTCTAAATCCGCGTCTTTTTTCAGCTGAGCAATAACATCTTCCAAATAGCCGAAATCATCAATCAAATTAAGCTCCTTCGCTTGGCGGCCATCGTAAATGCGGCCATCGGCAATCTTTCTTACCTGCTCTTCAGGCATATCCCGACCTTCGGAAATGACTTTGACGAAGGAATCATAAGAATTGTTGATCATCTCTTGCAAGATTTTCTTCTCTTCATCGGTCATTTTTCTTGTTGGACTCATAATGTCTTTATGCGGACCGCTTTTGATAGTGACAAAATCTACACCGTATTTCTTCGCTAATTCTGAATAGTTCACGCTTTGCATTATTACGCCTAAAGATCCGGTCAGCGTTTCTGCACTGGCATATATTTTATCAGCAGGTGCAGATATGTAATAGCCCCCTGAAGCGGCAATCGATCCCATTGATACATACACTGGCTTTTTCGTTTTCTCTTTAATCTCGAGAATTTTATTGCGGATTTGCGCGCTTTCCACTACGCCTCCGCCTGGAGAATTCACTTCAAGAACAATCGCTTTAACCGCACGATCCTCTTGCGCTTTATCCAGTTGCTCCATGAAGACTTGATGATTGTATCCCGGAGAAGCCATAAAGGATTGCGCACCTCCATCTTGAATGACTCCTTCTACGGAAAGAACGGCAATTTTCTGTCCGGCGTTTCCGTTTTCCTTAACTTGCTCCGTGAACGACTCGCCGTTCCCTCCAAAAACTGTCTCCAGTGATTTAGACATATCTGTTTTGAAAGCGGCCGTTGCAAAGTTGAAAACGATGGAAACAATAAACAAAGCGACTGCTGAGATAAGAGCAACGATTCTTTTTTTGCTCACACTTTCCTCTCCTTTCGATGAATAATTTCGTGCGTGATCTTCGTAAAAACACTCGGCTCATGTTAGAATAAAACCACACTGGTTTCATTCTAACAAAATAATGATGAACCTTCAGCATTTTAAGATTATAAGGGGGAATTTCCATGAATGATCGCCGCAACCTCTATTTCTTCCAGAGCCGCCGGCAAAATGTAGCGGAGAAAGTGGAAGAACTGCACGAGCTTTCAGAGCAATACGGCTATACGGTCGTTGAAGACCCAAAGGATGCCGACATTATTTTCAGTGTGGGCAGCGATGGAACATTCCTGCAGGCTGTTCAGAAGACAGGCTTCAGGCAGGACTGCCTATACGCCGGATTGTCGGTATTCAACTCCTTAAACATGTATTGTGATTTTTCTGCCGACGATATTTCCGGCTTGATTGAAGTGATGAAAGGGGAAGAACTGGAAGTCCGACGCTACCCGGTTCTGCAAATTACATTGGATAAGGATACTTCCTTTCATTGCTTGAATGAATTCAGCATTAAATCCAGTATTATCAAGACAATGGAAATGGATGTATACATAAACGACCTCCACTTTGAAACCTTTCGCGGCGATGGCATGATTATTGCCACACCGACAGGCAGCACCGCCTACAACAAGTCGGTTGACGGAGCGATAGTCGATCCGCTGCTGCCATGCATGCAGGTCAGCGAACTTGCTTCTCTAAATAATAAACGGTACCGGACACTCGGCTCTTCTTTTATATTAAGCGACGACCGCACTCTTACCTTAAAGATGCTGAAAGGCAGCAATAATTATCCGATCATGGGCATCGATAATGAAGCGCTCAGCATTCAGCATATTGAAGAAATTGATATTACCATCAGCGAGAAACGAATTAAAACATTAAAGCTGAAAAACAATTCATTTTGGCAAAAAGTTCAGCGTACATTTTTATAGTTCGGTTCGAAAATTTCGCCATATCTTTTTGTTAAATAAATTAAGACAAAGGGATTCTGGAACATGAAAAAAGATTTCCTCAGTTTGTCGCCGAAAGGATAATTTCTGCTCTTCCCTCTAGAGGAAGGGGCAGTTCCGTGGCATAACTGTCAGCAGCATTCTTAGATTCATTCATAAAAAGTCACTCTTTTTTGAAATGAGGTGCAGTAGCTTCATTTTATTCAAGGGTAATTTTTTGCGGGCATTTCTTTCTTAATAACGGAGGGCTGTCACAGAAAGCCAGTTTTCACTGGTTTTCTGGACAGCCCCTTCTTTTGTCAACTTTCTTTCCCTGCACTTTCAGATAAGTGAAGATAAACTTCTTCCACAATTCACGGAAGAAAAAGTAAACATCGCCTGCACCGGCCATTGATTAACCCGCTTAAATGCATCCAACACATGCCACGCTTCCCGTTAAAGGCGGGTTTTGCCGCTCGGAGATGGCGAAATAGGATCGGCTTCTTTTACATACTCTGAGCGATTAAGCTCTTTTTTTATTGTCAAGGGGATGATTTTTCACGATCAGCCGCTTTTTTTGATACCATTTAGTTTGAGAGATGGAAAAGACAATAAGTGCCGCCCAAATAAAAGAAAAAGCGGCCAGCTGCTCTGCGGTAAACAGCTCATGGTAGACAAAAACGCCTAATAATAAAGTCATCGTCGGGGTAATGTATTGCAAAAAACCGATCAAATAAAGCGGAATCTTCTGGGCTCCTTTCGCAAAAAGCAGGAGCGGAAGGGCGGTTACAGCTCCGCCTATTATCAACAATAAATCGGTCGGCAAGGACACCGCAAACAGGGATAACTCCCCATGAAAGTATGTATAGAACAAAAAGATGAGAGCGGCCGGCGTCACAGCAGCCGTTTCCAACGCCAGCCCGGCAGCGGCATCGACCTTTATCATTTTTTTAACTAATCCATACAGAGAAAATGAAACAGCTAAGCCGAGAGAGACCCACGGAAACCGGCCGTAGGAAGCTGCCATAATCACCACTCCGGCTGCCGCCAGAAAAAAAGAAAAAATTTGCGCCTTAGACAAAGACTCCTTCAAAATAAAAACACCTAATAATACGCTCATCAGCGGATTAATATAATATCCAAGGCTCGTTTCGATCACTCGTCCATCGTTCACTGCCCAAATAAACAGAAACCAGTTGGCGCTCACAAGCAAGGAAGCCATTATTAAGGCAGCCGCCTGCTTCGGTTTAGCTTGCATTTCTTTTAATGTCTGCTTAAGCCGTGCCGCTTTTTTAGTAAGCAAAAGAAACAGAGCCATGGAGACAAAAGACCACAGCACCCGATTAGCTAAGATTTCATCCGCTGCCACATGCTCCAGCAACTTCCAATAAACAGGAAATACCCCCCATAGTAAATACGCTATTCCCGTATAGACAACGCCTGCTTTTGTCTCTGCATTCATCTAATTATTTCCCCCCTCGAAATACTATCATTATATCGCGGCTTTGATTCAAAACCAATGATAGATGTACAATTTACAGAAGAATTAGAATTTTGGGGCACGTGATTATAGAAGTGAACTACCCGCCACCTGCGCTTCGCTTAGAGTTGGGGGCATCTAAGGTAATCGCACCTATCCGTAGGAAATTTACTTAGTATCGAGCCTATTCCATGCTCTATTTATGATTATTAGGCTACGCCTAACAGAAATCCATCTCCCACTTTCACTAGTGCTGGTGCACTTCATATTTAGAAGTAGGAGGCTTCTTTTGGAAATCCGTTAAAAAAATGCCGGGACAAAGGGTTTTCAGCTCGTAAAAAAGCCGAACTATTATTTAGAACTCTCCTTCAGAGTTTCTTAATAGTTCGGTTTTAATGATAGCAAATTTAGTTATGTCCCAGCCTCATCCGTTAACTTCTCGCTCCGGCTTCTGATTGCCGCAACTCGATCCGGCGAATTTTTCCGGAAGTCGTCTTCGGAAGTTCTTTAATAAATTCAATCTTCCGCGGATATTTGTAAGGAGCTGTCAGCAGCTTGACATGATCTTGCAGCTTCTTTACAAGCCCTGGTTCTTGAGCATCCACTCCATCTTGGAGGACGACAAATGCTTTGACAACATGCCCCCGAATTTCGTCCGGACTGGCTACTACCGCACATTCCTTCACATCGGGATGTTTGACGAGCGAATCCTCCACTTCAAACGGACCGATTGTATATCCGGAGCTGATAATAATATCATCCGTCCTCCCTTCAAACCAGTAATAGCCGTCTTCATCTTTTTGCGCCCGATCACCCGTCAGATAGTAATCCCCTCTGAACTGCATAGCTGTCCTTTCCGGATCCTTATAATACATTTTAAATAAAGCTGGCGTATCCTTATGCACGGCAATATCTCCTACTTCTCCCACTCCCACTGGCTCGCCATCATCATTAATGATCTCCACGCGATTGCCCGGAGTGGGCTTGCCCATCGAGCCCGGTTTTACTTGCATTCCTTTAAGAACACCGATCACAAGCGTGCTTTCCGTTTGGCCATAGCCATCGCGCACTTCCACATTGAAATACTTGCGGAATGTTTCGATCACTTCACGGTTGAGCGGCTCCCCCGCAGAAACAGCGCTGTGCAGATGCTTTAAATGGTATTGCTGAAGACCGTCCACCTTTGCCATTAACCGGTACTCTGTCGGCGTACAGCATAAGACATTGACATGATAGGCATCCAGTAGCTCTAAATACTTCTTCGGATCAAAGCGGCCATGGTAAACAAATCCTGTTGCTCCCGATCCGAGAACAGATAAGAACGGGCTCCATATCCACTTTTGCCAGCCGGGTCCTGCCGTTGCCCATACGGTATCGCCATCTTGAATATCAAGCCAGTTCGGGGCCGCCGTTCGCAAATGAGCATAACCCCAAGCATGGGTATGAACGACTCCTTTTGGATTGCCTGTCGTGCCGGACGTATAAGGCAAAAATGCGATATCCTCTCTGGAGTTATTTCCCATAATCAGTTGATCAGCCGCCCCCTGCATTTCCTCTTGCAAGTTAATCCACCCGGAGACTTTACCGCCAAGGGAAAATTTAACGAGCTGCGTAATTTTGTCAGCTTGATTAAATAACTCGGTAAACGGGGCATAAGAGGCGACTGCCTTCGCTCCGGCGTGTTCCATCCGGTAGTTTAGATCTTTCGTCCGCAGCAGCTCCGAGCACGGAATAACGACCAGCCCCGCCTTTAAGGCGCCTAAGATCACTTCATAAGCTTCAACTAGCCGGGGAACCATAATCAAAACCGGATCGCCTTTTTTTAACCCATATTCCTTGAAAACGTTACCAATTTTGTTCGCCGCTTTCGTTAACGCTGCGTACGTAATTTCTTTTCGCTCTCCAGCTTCATTCTCCCACTTTAATGCCACACGGTTCGGGTCTTTTGCAAATTTCTCTATCTCCATGACAATGTTATACGTTTCTGGAGCTAATAAACCCTCTCTTCTCATTGGCTTTCCCCCTTTTTTATTATAAAAAGATTATACTAAATTATCGGAAATTTTAAAATATTATTATTTTTAATCACCGGTCAAAACAGCCTCTTCGGATTAATGTGAAACTTCAAACAGATGAATTTCTTTCCTATTGAAAAGAAGAACAAAGTCTATCCTTACTACGCCCTGCTGCTGTGTCTTTGTCAGCTGAACCGTGCAAAACCGAATAAATCGTGCTTAAAGGTTTCATGATCCCCACGTTGGCATTTGCATCTTCGCTCCAATCGTTATGCGAAAATTTTCCCGCACTTTGCCTGCGGGAATAAAAAAGGAGACTGTCCGTTTTCTCAGACAGCCTCTGTTACTTAAAGAAGATCCGCTAATGCCTGATCGGTTTTTTCTTCAGGAAGCCGAATGGTCGCGGTCTGTTCAACAGCCTCTGCTATTAAAGGTTCAAAATCAACAAAGCTTTCAAAGCGCTGAACCTTCTCGAGCTTCGGCCGTGTTTTTGGGGATGGCGGTGTAAAAATCGTACAGCAATCCTCGTACGGCAAAATAGAAATATCATGCGTGCCTATTTGCTTAGCAAGCTCAATGATTTCCAGCTTATCCATGGCAACGAGCGGCCGCAAAACTGGGGTAGAGGTCACTTCATTGATCGCCCTCATGCTTTCCAATGTTTGGCTGGCTACTTGCCCGAGACTTTCCCCAGTCACCAGAGCAAGCCCGCCTTCCTTTTCGCGGATTCTATCCGCGACGATCAGCATCAATCGCCGAGTGGAAGTCATTGTATAACTGCTCGGCACCTGCTCTTGAATCTTTTGCTGAATCGCTGTAAACGGCACGATATGCACGTTGATCGGCATGCCTAATTCGGTCAGCTTCTCCGCAAGATCCAGTACCTTTTGCTTGGCGCGCTCGCTCGTATATGGCGGGCTGTGAAAATGAATGGCTTCAATCTCTACCCCCCGCTTTAACATCATGTAACCGGCTACCGGGCTGTCAAGTCCTCCTGAAAGCAGCAGCATCGCCTTGCCGCTTGCGCCGATAGGTAAGCCGCCGGCGCCGTTGTATTTTTCACAGGATAAATAGACGCCTTCCTTGCGAACTTCCACAAGCAGATTAACATCCGGATGCTTCACATCCACCTTCAGCCCAGTTATATTTCTTAATATATATGCACCGATTTCATAGTTAATTTCATTTGTGTTTAATTCAAAGCGCTTGTCAGAGCGGCGTGTCGTTACTTTAAATGTTTGGCCTTGGCTGAAGTTTTTCCGCACAAGCGCAAGCCCCGCTTCCTTCATATCCTCAATCTTCTTTTCCGTGCGCACGACCGG
The DNA here is from genome assembly GCF_002797355.1 of Bacillus xiapuensis. Lineage (GTDB taxonomy): Bacteria > Bacillota > Bacilli > Bacillales > Domibacillaceae > Bacillus_CE > Bacillus_CE xiapuensis. Next base: position 2,200,178 of record NZ_KZ454939.1, read on the forward strand.
GCTGAACGATTGAATGCCGAACACGCAAGAGAGCTTTTCTTTAACGTCTTCAAACGGTGTGCCGTTAAGGTGGATGTACATGCGGTCGCGGGCCGTTTTAATAGCGATTCGCTCATGCTCCTTTAATACGCTAAGAAGATTTTGTTTTACTTTTTGAATAAACTGATTGCGGTTGCGCCCTTTAGTGGACAATTCTCCATACCGGACGAGTACGCGGTCATAATTCATTGCCTTCACCTCTAAATTTTCGTTAAGTTAGGTAAGATTTCTTTCAGCTGCTTTATAAATAAAATGGCTTCTTCCATGGTGTTATTGTAAGCTAGACTGATTCTAATGCCGTTCTCCGCTGTTTGCGGAGGCAGCCCCATTGCTGTCAGAACAGCGCTCGGCTTCTTCTGTTTGGACGAACAAGCGCTGGCAGTGGACACGTAACAGTTCTTCTCCTCTAAGGCATGCACAAGCACCTCGCCTTTTACGCCAGCGATGGAAAAGTTTAAAATATGCGGAGCACAGCCCATTTTTGGGGTATGAATCTGCGCGCCATCCAGCTGTTCTAATTCTCCCCGCAAAAACCGTTGAATCTCCTTCATTGTTCCGCCTGACTGCCCTCTTTTTTCTTCTGTCATTCTGAGTGCTTTTGCCATAGCCGCAATGCCGCCAGGGTTCTCTGTGCCGCTGCGCATATTGCTTTCTTGATTGCCTCCGGATAAGAGAGGAGACAGCTGAACCCCTTGCTTTTTATACAAGATACCATTGCCTTTTAACCCATGAAATTTATGAGCCGAGAGGGAGCATAAATCGATGTGCTGCAAATCCAAAGAAAGCTTCCCGCGGCCTTGTATATCATCTACATGGAACAGAACTTTTGAATACCCAGCCAGCAAGCGGCCGAGTTCCTCTACCGGCTGGATCGTTCCGATTTCATTGTTTACATGCATAATGGAAACCAAAATAGTCTCCTCCTTCAACGCCTGTTTCACATCCTCAACCGCCACGCGCCCTTCCTTGTCCACAGGCAAGTAAGTAATGTGAAACCCAAGATCTTCCAGTTGCCGGCACGCATTGAGGACAGATGGATGTTCTGTTACTTGCGTAATAATATGTCTTCCCCGGTCTTTATATTGAAGGGCTGCACCTTTAATAGCTAAATTATTTGCCTCTGTCCCTCCGGAGGTAAAGATCACTTCTTCCGGCTTGGCGCCCATTAAAGAAGCGATTTGCTTCCTGGCGCCAGACAGCAGCCGCTCCGCCTGCATGCCCAGATAATGAAGGGAAGACGGATTGCCGAACCATTCTTCATTCACGTTCACGAAAGCGGATAGAGCCTCTTTATAAGGTTTTGTCGTTGCACTATTATCGAAGTATATCATGATAAGCACCTGCTTTATTCCTTTTAGGTCACCCTTTATCATAACACAGCCGCTTTTTGAAGAAAACTAAGTCTGAATTTTCTCACTTTTAATTTTATTAACAAAACCTTAATCTTTTATGATATTATTTTTCTTTGTGAAATGATTTAGAATTCAAGGAGGATCTTTATGGCTAAATCAGCCTTAACAGCCAAAGAAATTTTAGCTATTGGACTCATGCTTTTTGCTTTATTTCTAGGAGCAGGCAATATGATTTTTCCTCCCTTTCTTGGTCAGCAAGCTGGAGATAACGTTTGGCTTGGAACCGGAGGGTTTTTAGTAACAGGTGTGGGCTTGCCTTTACTGGGGGTTATCGCGATCGCCAAGGCAGGGGGAAGTGTAGAGGCCATCGCCGGCCGGGTGTCACCGCTTTTTGGCCTCATATTTACAGCCATCATGTATTTGGCCATCGGGCCGTTTTTCGGTATCCCAAGAACAGGCACCGTTGCCTATGAAATTTCTGTATCGCCATTTTTGTCAGAAAATTTAAATAATCATCCTTTTTCATTATTTTTGTTTACGGTACTGTTTTTTGCATTGACCGCTTGGTTGGCTATGAACCCAACGAAGCTTGTAGATCGGATCGGCAAATTTTTAACACCCGCTTTGCTGATTATTCTCGCTGTCTTGGTCAGCAAAAATTTCTTTTATCCGATGGGGCAGATCCAGCCGGCTCAGGCTGACTATGCTTCAGCACCAATATTTAAGGGATTTATTGAAGGCTATTTAACAATGGATACGATCGCTGCTTTAATCTTTGGGATTGTTGTCATCTCGGCCATTAAACAAAAAGGAGCGACAACGGAAAAAGAAATTGCGAAGGTCTGCATTCAAGCTGGAATAATTGCCGCAGCCGGATTAGCGCTTGTGTATGTATCCCTAGCATTTATCGGTGCCACAAGCCCGGAAGCCATTGGCATGAAAGCGAACGGAGGCGCCATTCTTTCAGGAGCAGCCACATACCTATACGGCTCAGCCGGCAAAATCATATTGGGCTTAGCCATTTTATTTGCGTGTATTACAACCTCGGTCGGACTTGTATCAGCAACAGCTCAGTATTTCAGCCGGTTATCGTCCAAGCTTTCTTACTCTGCTTTAGTCATTATCCTGTCCGCCTTCAGCATGATCGTTGCTAACGCCGGTTTAACGAAACTGATTGCCGTCTCGCTGCCCGTGCTCGTGATCATTTATCCATTAGCCATCGTCCTGCTGCTGCTGTCCTTTATCGACCCGCTCTTCAAAGGCTACTCTGCCGTCTATATTGGCGCCTTAGTGCCTACTGCAATGATCAGCCTGCTCGACGGGTTAAAAACAGCCGGATGGAATGTCCAAATTCTCACTGACCAGCTGCAATTTATCCCGTTCCTCTCCCTAGGCATCGGCTGGCTGGCACCCGCGCTCATCGGCGCGCTCACCGGTTTCATCCTAGCCAACACCCTAGGCTGGAAAACCACTTACTAACGAAAAGCGGAAGGCGCTCGTTCAGCCCCGACAAGCACAAGAACAGCTGACTGCAAGGTTGTTCTTAAACCTTGAAGACAGATGAGCTTGTGACCTCGAGGGGCTAGCGCCGGCAGCTGGATCACGAAAAGCGGAAGGCGCTCGTCCAGCCCCGACAAGCACAAGAACAGCTGACTGCAAGGTTGTTCTTGAACCTTGAAGACAGATGAGCTTGTGACCTCGAGGGGCTAGCGCCTGCAGCTGGATCACGAAAAGCGGAAGGCGCTCGTTCAGCCCCGACAAGCACAAGACAGAACGCATAGAAAGGTGCTCTTTGCCTTTCTGGGCGGGCCTCCTTGTGACCTTGAGCCCCAAGGAGGCGAAGCTGGCGAATGAACAGCAGACATATAGACCTTCTTGCCCTTGATGATGCCAGCAGGTATTATCAAGGGTTTTCTGCTGAATGGGGCTGCGAGCCACTCGTCAATAGTCTTTTCTGCTATTTCTCCATTGATGCGTCATATGCCTTTTGAAAAAAATAGCTGCCATCCGGAACTCTTTCCCTCCACCGTTCAATGTAAAGAGGCTGGGACAAAAAGTTTTCAGCTAAAAAAAGCCGAACTATTATTCAAAACTCTAAGGAAGAGCTTTGTAATAGTTCGGTTTTATTTTGCTTCATGTTTGCATGATTCGGCTTTAATATAGCACGTTTAGTTATGCTCCAGCCTCATTCCTTTATTGTTGGTTGATGATATCTTCCAGTTCTTTTAAAGCCTTTGGATCAACTTTATCAATCGCCGTTGCCGCTTCCTCCAACGCTTGACGGTAATTGTAGTTTCTAAAAGCCAGCTCAGCTTGATCCAGCTGCGATCCCACATTAGGATGCGTGCGCTTATAGCGATTGCCGTATTGAATGATGCGCTCAGCCAGCTTCGCTTGTTCAATTACTTCATCCGTTTTCTGCTCAAGATTATTCACGGACAGGACGGCCTCCTGCAATTTCTCCTGAACAGCTTTCATATTCAGCGGCTTTTCATTTAGGCACTCAACAACCCCATCCATTTTGGCTCTCGTCTCTTCCGCTATCGACTGATAATACTCCGGCACGCCCGGCATATTGCTTTTTTTCACCATGCGAAAGATATCATTCAGATGCCGGCGAAGTTCATCTAGCTGCTGACGAGCCTGCATCTCATCTTTTCGCAGCGTTTGCAAGAAGTGGGCGAAGCTTGTTTGCTCCTTTTGCAGTTCCGCTAATTGCTCATGAATTTCCTTCAGTTCATCATGCAAAAATGAATAGGCTGTATTTTTCTCGATAATTCTCGTTTCCAACAGCTGGTATTTTTTCTCAATTCGCAGAATATCTTCTCCAATTTTGCGCGGCAGCTTCCACTCATCTTCCGATAAATGGTAGCTTTGTTGAACAGCTTCTGTCTCCGCCTGCAGCTGTTCATTCATGTCATGAACCTTTTCAATTTCCGTTATCGTCTGTTCACTGTTTTCAATAACGAACCGTTTGCCGTCCACTTCTTTTTCAAGCAAATCATAGAAAAACTCGATGCTGTCTTTCACATCTTTAATTCCTTCTTCAACTTCATGAATATCTGTTTTAACAATGCATTCTTTATACTGATTGAGCTGCGAACGAAGCTCAGCGATTTCTTTCTCCATTTGCAAATGATCAAGCAAGTAGCCGCTTTTCTTCATCTCTCTGTAGCCTGATTCAATTTCATCAAGCTGAGACGGAAGCAAGGATGTGGCTTCAGCTAATAAAACTGGAAGGCGCTCCATTTTATACGTCATTTGATTCATGTCATGCTGAAGCTTCAGTATCGTTTCCCTTGCTTCTAAATAATTGCCTTCCTTCGTTAGCTTCTCATACTTATCGAACTGTGAAGCCAAAGCATCAAGCTGAACCTCAAAAACAGGTGCGGCCTTGCCGAACGTATGCCGGTGAGCAAGCAGCTTCTTTCTTGCCGCCCTCTGGCTTTCTTTAATTTCTTCACTTGCCTCCCGGTTGCGTTCTTCACTGCCAATCAGCTCAGAAAGCTCGGTTAAAATCGCCTCCACTTTCTGCTCAGATTCTTCCAGCTGCTGTGCCGTGGCAGCATTTACCGCTTTCGCTTTTCCAAAGCGGAACTTGTCCACCCACTCTTCCGCTTCAAATAAATTCTCATCCACTTGCGGCAGATCAACAGCTAACACTTCGTCCCATAACCCGCGCCAGCGGTCAAACATTTCTTCCGTTTGGCCCGTCATGTTAAGCCGCTTCACTTTGGTCAATTCATCCGTAACCGGTCGGTGCATTAATTCCACCTTTTTCTTGTCGAGCTCATCAATTTCCCTATAAATCTTTTTCCTGTTTATGTACGCGATGATCAGTAAGATCGCGACAAGTAAAATTGCGCCGATGACGTATTTCATCTTAAGCCCCCTGTTCTACTGTACGCAAAATGATTTCATCTATTATCTTCAATTAGTCTAGTGTTTTTCAATTCATTCATTACCGATTTTTTCAGTATCCTTAATACTATTAATGATATCATGTATTGACATTTATTGACGAGAAAATTCTATTTTTTTGGCCTGGTTTTATATTTTTTTGTTACACTTATGTCATAAGCAATTAGTCAGGAGGCGTTTTCATGATGAGAGACGGACATATTCATACGCCTTTTTGTCCGCACGGAACAAGGGATTCGTTACAACGCTATGCGGAAGCTTTAATTGAGCAAGGTTTCTCCCAAGCAACCTTTACGGAACACGCGCCCCTGCCGCAGGGCTTCGCGGACAGTACTCCCACGCAGGATAGCGCTATGTCTCTGTCTTTAATGGAGGATTATTTAGCCGCTATTCAGGCTGTGAAGGAAGAATATAAGAATGATCTCGTGATTCATATCGGACTGGAAGTGGATTATATCGAAGGCTTTGAGACGGAAACAGCCCAATTTTTGAATAAGTATGGTCCTTATCTGGATGATTCCATTCTTTCCGTTCATTTTTTAAAGAGGAGCGGAAAGTGGTATTGTGTTGATTACAGCGCGGACTATTTCGAAGAGATGATCACAGCTTTCGGCAGTGTTTCCGCCATATATGAATCGTACTTCCAAACCGTTCTGCGTTCGATTCATGCTGATCTTGGCTCCTATAAACCTCGGCGAATCGGTCATATTACATTGGTGCGCAAATTTCATAAAAAATTCCCGTGCCCCTCGGATTTCAGCCGGGAAATAGAAGACATTCTGCGACAAATTCACCATAAACAATATGAACTTGATTACAATGGAGCGGGAATGGCTAAGCCGCTTTGCGCGGAAACCTATCCCCCTGCTTCCGTTGCAATGAAAGCAAAAGCCATGGGGATTCCATTAGTATATGGTTCTGACGCCCACCAGGCAGCGGCGATCGGCCAAGGAAAAGAAAAGATACTACTATAGAAAACAAGGTGATTATATGTTTCAACCATCCCATTATCAAGGCTCAAAAGCGGATCAGTATCAATTAGTCATTAAGCAGCTGCATGCATTACTGGATGGAGAAACCAGCATTATCGCTAACTTAAGCAATGCTTCTGCTCTATTAAATCAATTTCTTGATCAGGTCAACTGGGTCGGCTTTTACTTAGCGGATGAGAAAGAACTCGTTCTCGGTCCGTTTCAGGGCCTTCCCGCTTGTGTTCGCATTCCCTATGGCAGAGGAGTGTGCGGAACTGCTGCCCAGGAGCAAAGAACCCTTCGCATTGCTGATGTTCATTCGTTTCCCGGACATATTGCCTGTGACGCTGCTTCCCAGTCTGAAATCGTTGTTCCACTGCTGAAAAACAGCGAGCTGATCGGCGTGCTTGACATTGACAGCCCTGAAAAGAACCGTTTTGATGAAGTAGACGAGCAGATGCTGAACGCTTTTGCCGCTGCCTTAATTAGTCATTTGTAACGGAATCTGTCAGCAAACCAGCAGAAGCGGATCGTTTATGCATCTTGTCAAGCTAAAAGGCATGAGTCTGATCCGTTTTAGACTCATGCCTTTTAAACTTGCTTATGAATATGTAGAGGCTTCTGCCTGTTTATTCTTCCTCAAAAACAGACACTTTGTTTTTCCCTGTGCTCTTAGCTTTATATAAGGCTTCATCCGCACGATTGAATAATTTTTTAATGCTGACAGGATGCGACCGGGACCAATGCGATACACCGCAGGAAATGGTCACAGGCGGACTCGTGCAGCGAGCGACCTTTTTTACCAGTTCAGAAGCCATTCTGATTCCCGCTTCAAGGGACTTTCCCGGTAAATAGACCGCAAGCTCTTCTCCTCCCCAGCGCGCCGCTACATCATGATCTTCTATCGTTCTTCGGATCAGCTCAGCTACTTGAATGATGGTATCATCTCCTGTCTGGTGACCGTATGTATCATTAATAGCTTTAAAATCATCAATATCGATCAATAAAAAAGCGCCTTCCTGATCCGATTCACTAGATTCAGTAATGGCTTGATCTAAATAATTTCGGGCATACAGTTTCGTTAAATGATCGGTAATCACCAACAGTTCCAGCTTCTCTCTGAGCATCGCATTCGTTAACGCCAGCGTTGAATGATGAATGAGGGACTGCAGCAGCTTATATGTCTCAAAGGTAAACCCGTATGACTCTTTCTTCAGAACAATGCAGAAGCCTTTTAGCTCATTGCTTTGAGTCATCGGTACAGCGATTAACGACCGGTAAGGCAGCGTCTTGTTCCCCCACTTGTCTCCGAGTTCTCCCACGAACATGGCATCTTTTTCTTTTTGAATTCTTTCCGCCACTGTCCGGATATAAAGCTCTCCCTCTTTATGATAGAAAAATTCACTGCTTCCCGGAAGCACCTCCAAATTCGCCCCATTCATGAAAACAAAACCAACAGCGGACGCTTGGAATGATTGAGTAATTTGGGCATGAAGAAACTCTGTAATATCCGTAAACCGCAAGCTGGAATTCAGCTTATGGGAGGTTTCATTAATCAGCTGCAGATCCGCAATCAGTTGCCGCGATTGCTCATACAGCTTTGCTTTTTCAATGGCGCTTCCTCCAGTATTGGCCAAAATCCGGATAAATCCTCTCTCGCTTTCCGGAATTTCCTGATCAGCCGGCACTTTAACTTGAAGCACACCGTATATCCCTTGCTTGCCTATTAACGGAGCATACAGAATGGAAGATTTCTGTCCGGGGCGCTGCTCCTGCTGAACGGTCCCGTTAATATAAGACGACATCGCTTGTTCACTTGCACGCTCAAAATTAAAATGTTCGCTGGGAATTCCGTTATACCGATCTTCAATCGCCAATAAAAAATGATAAGAGTAAGCGGGAAACACCCGTTTTAGCGTTGATAATATCTCCCCGAGCACATATTCAATATCCAATGAAGCGTGAAACTTTTCCGTTACATTAAAAAGCTCTTTATACCGCTCCTCATTCGTCATTCTGAAAGATAATTGCTTGAATAAAGCCATAAATTTCTCATTTTCTTCTATAAAGAGCAGGAAATCTTCATCCGTCCATTCAGTGAGCAGCTTCTCATCCGCCTGCAAAAACAAGCATATATCCTCATCTTCATGAATAAATCGAAACCCCACGTTCTTTTCCCCAAAAATAAAAGATCCCTTAATAAACGGACGTACAAAAGCTTGCTTAATCGATTCAAATTGTTCGCTGGTCATCCCACATTCTTCCTGCAAACGATCCGTCCTGCACAGCTGATATTGTTTGGCTTGAAACAGCTTGCAAATGATGCGGATCCATTCTTTTTCAAACTGTTCAGGTCCTGAGAGAAGGTGCCGCCGATGTACGATCAAATCAAACAACTTCATTTTAAATGCTGACAGCCATCCGTCTTTCCCCTGTTTCCCCATCTTTTCTCACCTGCAATTCTATTTAAAAAAGTATTATTTACTAATAATTGTATTTGCTAACTAGTACTATTATATCATATTCCTTCCATCTAAAGTTGGGGAATGACAGATAAAGCAAAGGATTAATCTGTATTTCTGCTGTTGACACCGACCTTTAAACATTATATAATGTTCGTTGTGTAAAATAATTGCAGCCTATGTGAACACTTTTGTGTGCTCATTTTGTTCCTTTATATGCGAGTATAAATGGTGCATCGCGTAACCCTGTGCTGCTGGGGCGAGGATGCATGAAAACAAAATGGCCCAATTGATGTCTCACCCGGTTTTTATTTTACAACAAAATAAAAACATTAAAGGAGGAGCTATACAATGGCTCGTTATACTGGCCCAAGCTGGAAGTTATCCCGCCGCCTTGGAATCTCTCTTAGCGGAACGGGTAAAGAATTAGAAAAGCGCCCTTATGCGCCTGGACAACATGGTCCAAACCAACGTAAGAAACTATCTGAATACGGATTGCAGCTGCAAGAAAAGCAGAAACTGCGTCATATGTACGGAGTAACTGAGCGCCAATTCCGCAACCTATTCAACAAAGCAGGCAAGATGAACGGGGTTTACGGTGAAAACTTCATGATCTTACTTGAATGCCGCCTAGATAACCTTGTGTACCGTCTTGGTTTAGCCCGCACTCGCCGTCAAGCTCGTCAGCTTGTTAACCACGGCCATATTCTTGTTGATGGACAACGCGTTGACATTCCATCTTACCAAGTAAAGCCTGGTCAAACAATTGCTGTCCGCGAAAAATCTCAAAACCTTGACATCATCAAAGAAGCGATCGAAGTAAACAACTTCGTACCTGAGTACTTAACTTTTGATGCTGACAAGCTAGAAGGCACATTTAACCGCCTTCCTGAGCGCTCTGAATTGCCAGCTGAAATCAACGAATCTCTAATCGTAGAGTTCTACTCTCGTTAATAAAACTGGGTAGCAAATCTAGTAACGAAAATCCTGTGAAATGTTGTTATATCAATGTTTTACGGGGTTTTTCTTGTTCTTAAGCTTTGTATTTTCATGCATTATCCCCATTTATCTAGGGGAGGTTTTAGGGGCATTTTTTTTAATAATTAGTGAACAGAGGCATAAGCCTTGGTGAGCTTTCCCAAGGCTGTTTTTTCATATATTTTATATGAAGTAACTGGTCAAGGACTAAAATTAGGCTCCTCTTCGAAACAGAAAAAGACCAACAAAAAGAACGTTTTGGAAGCGAAAAATAAAAGCCTCCATCTACAAGGACAGCGGCTTTGCTGTTTATTTCTTTTCTCCTTAAATCACCTCGCGCTCAATAACTGTATAGAGCAAGCCAGTGGCATCACTCTCTGTAAATTGGCCTACATCAAGTTTTTAACCCAGTCAGAACTAATGCCTCCCGGATCCTTTTGTGATAAACGGTTTAATACAACACGTGTTACGTTTTCATGGCTTGATTACTTGGCTTATACAATTTGTCTTGCTCCTCTTTTTTGTTTGGTTTGTTTGCAGCAGAAGCAGGGCTTATGCTGCTTAGGCGCAATCCCCACAGCACAAGCAATCCCGTCCGCGATTGCCTGACAGAACTCCCCGAAAAAATTTTGGTTATTTAGCTTATACATATTGGCTTTATTATCAGCTGACATTAAAACAATTAATGCAATCACCAATTGATCTACTCCACCAAGTAAATAAGCTTGATTCCTGTATTCTAGGGGGCTAAAGCCATTTAAAGTTCCTTGGTAACGTTCGTTATTATAGAACTTGATGTACGATCGGTGGCGTGCTTTAATGCTTCAACCGGTCCGTTATCAATGCAACGCTCCACTCTCGACATACTATGAACCATCTCTGCTTTCTCTATGATTCTCTTGAATTCTTTCGTTGTATATTGATATCCACGATCACTAGTAAAAATAAAAAATCATCTTTAGACAATTGGCGAATAGCTGGCCTGATCGTCTTAAAATCAAAGTCTTTATTATTCGAATGCCTCAATACGCAACTCACGGTGGGCTTATCATAGAGGTCTATCATCGCACTTAAATAAGCCTTTTTACCGTTCTCATACTTAAACTCTGTGGCATTTGTACACCACTTCTGATTCGGTTTTTCCGCCGTAAACTCTTGCGCTAACACATTTTGAGCCACGTAATCTGGCTTTGCTTTTCGGTACTTTTTCGGGGGACGTCGAATAACCGCCTCTAAAACACAACTCTGCATCAGGCGATAAACTCGTTTCTTATTTACTTTTTTCAAGCCTTCTTTTTCACGTTGACGGTTAATTGTCATCGTGATACGACAATAACCATAGATTCCATCTACTTATGTATATAAATGTTGGATAGACTCCACTAGTTGTTGGTTCTCCAGCTCCTGTACTGCTGATTGACGATTTACCCATTGGTAGTAAACTGCACTGGATACCTTGACAACTTTACATAATAAAACAATCGATAAGTTTTCATTCTTCGCTAACTCTTGAATCGCGATATAACCACTTTGAATGCGAACTCTACTTAACGATGCCTCCTTTCGATTGCCTCTAACTCTTTTTTAAGAATAAATTCTCTGCACGTAATCGTTCATTTTCACTCTCCATCTGGTGAATTTTCAAGCGTAATTCATCCTCTGGTGTTCGTTCTTCAGCTGGTTTTGTACGATCACGTTGATCTTGAAGTGCTTCTACACCATTTCGTTCAAATTTACGTACCCATAAGTGGACTTGTTGGTAGGATACCTCATGTTGTGCTGCCGTTTCTTGATAATTCTTCCCGTTCGATAGGCGAGTTTTTGCGATTTCAATAAATCTTGTAATTCACTATGACTAGTGTACTTTTTAAGCCAGTTTCTTAAAATAGATCTAATTGAAGATTGATATTTCCTAATTACTTCTCTTAATGATCATTCACCAGATAAGTAGTCTTGGACAACTGCAATTTTTACTTCCTTTGAGTAAAAGTTCTGTTTGGTTAATCGTTCAAGACCATCTTCACCAAAATGAAAATAATCGTTTTGCCAATCTTTAATTGTATCGCGATGAACGTTGAAGAGCTTCGCTACTTCATTTAAGGTATAAGGCTCTTCGTGGTAAAATTTAATAATTGCTAATTTCTCTTTCTTGGAGAAAGAATATTTAGACATAAAAATATCTCCCCAATAGATAAACAGATTTTATTTTTTTTAATCTGTCTACCCAAAGGAGAGCATATCAGTGTGTGCACTCAGTTAGGGTGCTTTTCACTACTCTGAAACTATTTATGTAACAACCTTATTACGGACGAATATTTACGATCGAACGATCTGGTTGTATGGTGAAAGCTTGAGTCAATTCTGGTTCATTAACAGGCGTAAAAGATCCATCGTCCATTGGGATATTAATCTTAATACGGTAATGTCCAGCAGGCAAAGCTGCTACACTAATGTTTGTAACGGTGTCATACTCTCCCCAATACATCGGTACTTCATCTACTTCATACCATTGATTTAAAGAACCTCGTTGAACAGTCATTCCAGCAGTATTATGAATTGTAAACGTTGGTGTATGACGCGTTTTAAAGTCTGTAAGACGATTCCCCATGGAACTAGCCATGACTTTAGCAGTAAACACATTTTTTGCTGCTGAACTATATGTAGTTAAAATACCTTCATTTACATCTGACATTACGTTTGCATTTGCTTTTAATGGATCAACTGTTTGAATAACACCTAAACCTCCAAGAGCAATCGCTGAAGCTAATACCGTTTTACCAAACTTACTTACTTTCTTTCTCATAAAAAATATACCTCCCAAAAATGTAATAAATTTCTTAAAGCAATTACAAATATATCAAACCCTGCATTTTATATCAATTAAATGAAATATTTGAAATCACAAACAAAATCTCTACCTATATTATCCAATGGGGGCGTGTCTTCCTACAGCAATTATTCGTTACTTATGGACACTTCAAACATAATGCTTCTATTGACAAATAAAAGCTTTTTATAGTTTTAATAAACTAGGAATATAGTATTTTTCAAGAATTTTTCTGGCTTAATTCCTTTACAAAGAGAGGTGAATAATCCGTGGATAGACATTTATTCTATTTAAGAAACTAGATAAATGCATTAATATCATTAACAATACCATGTGCCTTTCTAGCCTTTCTTAATGATTGCAGATATTCATATAAGGGAATCCTATATTCATCTTTGCCGGAACACTTCTTTTCTTTTGTAATATGCAGAAGGGTTCACACCCATAATCTCTAATCTCTTTCCATTCGCACATGGAAAGATTCTCCGTCTTTTTGACAGGCTGCTTCTGTTTCTGTTTTTCCTCTTTATTTTTCGAATGCTGCACTTTTAATTGAAGCAGCTGCTCATTCAAGCTTAAATTCCCCTCGATCACCTCTTTTAACAAATAAAAAAGGGCACCAAGCTCTAAAGTTTTGGTGTCCTGCTGATAGCTGAGAGAACTAATATTACATTTGGAAATTATCAACTAATTCGGATCGGGTTTATCTATATTATTTCTTTATCCTCCTCTTCTTCTATTAGTGAATCTAATATTCTTGTGTATTGCAAAATAAAAGTACACAATTTTGCACAAAACTTGGCATAAACCAACATTACTTGGAGAAGTGGGGAGGATAGCCTTGTTGGGCAGAGCCAGCCCTTGAAACCACCGACTTCTTGGCCCGATAATCATTCTCCCAGAGACTCCATGTCATTAGTGAAAAAGAGAGGACCGCTTAAGCAGTCCTCTCTTCTTTTTCATGTAACGATAACTACAATCAGCAATAAAGCGGAAACCCCAAACATAAGGAAGGACATTTCTTTTCTTTTATCACGTAATTCAGACAGCCCCATTACGAAAAACATAGCTGCTAAAAAGAAATGGCTATAGCCCAAATAAGGCTCTATCTGGTCAGTTAGCATCCCCGCAGCAGCAAAACCGACTGCTAATAAAGCGAAGATCACTCGCAGGATGATGAACAATGAAAAGCTCCTTTCAGCACAATAACGATTCCATATCATTAGCTTTTTGTCTTCTCCGATTGGATGGAGCAGACGTATCTTGCAAAGCCAATATGCTTTATTTATTTAGCAGCTGCTCGATGTTTTCTGAGCATATCAGCTCGATGTTTTTCATAATTTTCTGTTCCGGCCAGTCCCACCATTTCAGTTTCAGCAGCTGTTCAATCTCGCTGTCTGAAAACCTCTTTTTCACCACTTTAGCGGGATTTCCAGCAACAATAGCATAAGGAGGCACATCGGATGTGACGACGCTTCTAGCGCTGACGATGGCCCCGTCTCCAATTTTCACACCCGGCATGATCATCGCTTCCGTTCCAATCCATACATCATTTCCGACAACGGTATCTCCAGCTGCTTGATAACCGTCAACCGCCTCTCCCCAATCCTTCTCTACATAATAGAACGGGTAGGTGGAGATCCAATCCGGCCGGTGACCCTTGTTGCCTGACATGATGAAGCAAGCTCCTGAACCAATAGCACAAAACTTCCCAATAATAAGCTTATCGCCTTCCTCATCTTCCAGCAGATAGCGCACGCAGTAGTCCTGAAAGGATTCTTTATGATAATACCCTGAATAGTAAGTATGCTTTCCCACTTGAATATTCGGATGGGAAATGGTTTCTTTCAATTGCTGACTATGCAAAAAATCGGGAAATTCATTCATGTTATCGTCCTCCTATTTTATTTTGCCGTGCTGAAAATCTGCTCGCCCGCTCTGCCGCAAAAGGATGCCGCCCCTATTATGAGTGTTTAATTAAAAAGTACTTCTTCTTACCGCGGCGAATGACCGTAAATTGGCCTTCTATTTTATCTGCGCCGGATAATGTGTAGGCAATGTCTTTCACTTTTTCTCCGTTGATGCTTATCGCACCGTTTTGAATGTCTTCACGCGCTTGCCGCTTGGATGGAGAAATACCGGCAGCAACCAGAAGTTCAACAAGCGCTAGCTCTTCTCCGTTAGCTGGCTCATAAGATGGAACATCTTTAAATCCTTGTTGGATTTCAGCAGCCGTTAATTTTTTTATCTCTCCGCTAAAAAGCGCTTCTGAAATTTTAATCGCCTGCTCCAGTGCTTCTTCCCCATGGATGAAGCGCGTCATCTCAGCAGCAAGTGCTTTTTGCGCCTTTCTCAAATGGGCTTCCGTTTGGACGGAAGCTTCTAGCTCCTCAATTTTTTCCGGAGGCAAGAAGGTGAAAATCTTCAAGTATTTCACCACATCCGCATCCGCTGTATTAATCCAGAATTGGTAAAACTCATACGGAGAAGTCTTCTCTGGATCTAACCAGATTGCCCCGCTTTCCGTTTTGCCAAATTTCGTTCCATCCGCCTTAGTCACTAGCGGAATCGTCATTCCATAAGCCTTCTCTCCATCAGGCTTCAGCTTGCGAATCATTTCCAAACCGGTTGTGATGTTGCCCCACTGATCACTTCCGCCAATTTGTATTTTGCAATTGTAATTCTCATACAGATGATAAAAATCCATTGCCTGTAAAATCGTGTAAGTAAATTCCGTGAAAGAAATGCCAGACTCTAATCGAGAAGAGACAATATCTTTGGCCAGCATGTAGTTGACTCCGATATTCTTTCCAAAATCGCGCAAGAAGGTGACAACGTTCATTGAACCGACCCAGTCATGGTTATTCACAAGCTTGGCACCGTTTTCTCCGCCAAATTCAAAAATCTTTTCAAGCTGCTTTTTGATGCAGGCGACATTATGCTCCACCATCTCTGGCGTCTGCAGCTTTCTTTCTTCTCTTTTCCCGCTTGGATCGCCAATCATTCCTGTTGCTCCGCCGACAAGCACGATCGGCCGGTGACCATGATTTTGAAAACGGCGAAGTGTTAAAAATGGAAGCAAATGTCCAATGTGCATACTATCAGCTGTTGGGTCCACTCCGCAGTATAAAGACACGCTTTCTTTATTAAGAAGCTCTTTCATCCCTTCTTCATCTGTTTGCTGATAAACAATCCCACGCCATTCTAATTCCTGCATTAAATCCACGATTCATCTTCCTCTCTGCTTCTAATTCACACGAATTGTGCGCAAATAAAAAGCGCCCCTGCTAAAACCATGCAGGGACGCTGTATAAGCGCGGTACCACCCAAGCTTGAGAATCCATCGTTCTCCACTCGATTCATATAACGGCCAGGCCGTTTGCTGCTACTAAAAAGAGTTCACAGCAAAAGCTACAGGAGGTAATTCATTCAACTATTTGTACCGGTTTGCACTAACCACCGGCTCTCTGAAACAGGGATAGCGAACTACTGAGTCCTATCAACGCTTTTAAGTATTCAGCTGTTATACGTCATATTGTAAACAGAGAAGCTAGCAATTGTCAAACCCGATCCTACAATTCTTTTCCTTTTCAGCTGACAAAAAGCGGCCTTATTGCGGCCGCTTGCTCAATCCTCCATGGTAGATAAATCTCCTGCCGGCAAGTCAAGCTCCCAAGCTTTCAGCACACGGCGCATGATTTTTCCGCTTCTGGTTTTGGGAAGCTTTTCGCGAAATTCAATTTCGCGCGGCGCTGCATGAGCCGCAAGACCGGTTTTGACAAACTGGCGAATATCTTCTTTCAGCTCATCTGTCGGCTCGTAGCCTTCCATTAGCGCCACGAACGCCTTAATAATTTCTCCGCGAACTGGATCCGGCTTGCCGATGACGCCCGCTTCTGCGATAGACGGATGCTCAATCAGCTTGCTTTCCACTTCAAAAGGCCCCACTCGCTCACCGGCTGTCATGATCACATCATCTATGCGTCCTTGAAACCAAAAGTAGCCGTCTTCATCCATGTAGGCGGAATCTCCGGAAACATACCAGCCTCCCGGCATAAAGTAGGATTCATACTTAGCTGGATTGTTCCAAATCGCGGCCATCATTGCAGGCCAGCCTTTTTTAATCGCCAGATTGCCCATGCGGTTCGGCGGCAGTTCGTTGCCCTGGTCATCAACGATCGCAGCTTTAACACCTGGAATGGGTTTGCCCATGGATCCAGGCCGGATCTCCATACAAGGATAATTGCAAATCACCTGTGCACCGGTTTCTGTCATCCACCACGTATCATGAATGCGCAGATTGAATACTTTATCCCCCCATCGGATGACTTCGGGATTCAATGGCTCCCCAACACTTAAAATATGACGCAGCGAGTGCAGGCCGTACTTCTTCACAAGCTCATCTCCCGCCCCCATCAGCATTCGAAAAGCGGTCGGTGCGCTATACCAGACTGTTACGCCGTAGTCCTCAATTGCCTGATACCAATTTTCCGGCTTAAAGCGGCCGCCGACGACCACGTTCGTCGTTCCCGTCAGCCAAGGGCCGAATATACCGTAGGAAGTGCCCGTCACCCATCCGGGATCTGCCGTGCACCAATAGACATCATTTTCTTTTAAATCCAGCACCCATCTGGCTGTCTGATAATGCTGTATCATCGCCCGGTGAACATGCAGCACTCCTTTAGGCTTGCCGGTCGAACCGGATGTGTAATGCAATATCATTCCGTCATCCAAATCCATCCACTCGATATCAAAGGAGCGGTCTGCCGTTTTCATCTTCGCGCGGAAATCAATATACATCCCTTTCTCTTGCACGTCTTCTCCTACAAGAAAAATCGTTTTCAGCGCAGGCAGTTCATCTGCCGGTACGCGCTTTAAAAGCTCCGGTGTCGTGACAAGAACTTTCGCTTCGCTGTCCGCTAAGCGGTCGCAAATCGCTCCTTCCATAAACGCTTCGAATAAAGGGCCGACGATGGCGCCTGCCTTAATCGCTCCGAGAACGGCAAAATACAGCTCCGGTGAGCGCGGCATAAATACAAATACACGGTCCCCTTTTTGCACGTCTCCAAACGTTTTTAGCACATTCGCTGCTTGATTCGTAAATTCCTGCATTTGTTCAAATGTATAGGCTTCTTCTCTGTCTGTCTCGCGGAAATACAAAGCAACCTGCTGTTTGCGCTGCGATTGAGCATGGCGGTCGATCGCTTCATAAGCGATGTTGATCTTACCGGTTTCGCTCCATGAAAATTGCTTTTCAGTTTCTTTCCAATCAAATGAAGAATACGTTTCTTCATAGTTACCTAAATTAAAATTTCCTCCCCTAACTGTTAGCGCTTCCAATTTCATTTGACCGATTCCCCCTCGCGTAAGGATTTACTGCTATTATATAACACATTCTGTTTTTTCTCAATTTTTAAAATTTTCATAAGTCTGGTTGTCCCTTTTCTCAAGCTTCCGATTTCTGAAAAATTAGTGAAAACGCTTTATTCAAGTCATTTTTCTGTATAATGTAGGTATGAATGACTCAAGGCGGTGACGAAATGGAGCATATCAAAAGGTATCACTCGCGGGAATTTAAGACAAAGAAAGGGAGTGTCATCATTGAGGGGCCGGTTTTGCCAGCCGATTTAATAAAGATGAACTTTGACGAGGAGCTTACCGCTTTTCGCCAACCTGAGCAGCAGCACAAAGCGATTGTGGAAATCGCCTCTTTGCCGGAAGGGCGAATGATCATTGCCAGAAGCGGAGAGACCATTATCGGCTACGTCACGTTCTTGTATCCCGATCCCCTGGAACGGTGGTCGGAAGCCAAACTCGAGAACCTGATTGAATTAGGAGCGATCGAGGTTACCCCCTCGTACCGCGGAGAGCAGATTGCAAAGAATATGCTGCGAGTTTCTATGCTGGATGAGGCAATGGAGGACTATATTATTATAACAACGGAATATTATTGGCACTGGGATTTAAAAGGGACGGGGTTGAATGTCTGGGAGTACCGCAAGCTCATGGAAAAAATGATGAATGCCGGCGGATTAATATGGTATGCCACTGATGATCCGGAAATTAGTTCCCACCCCGCCAACTGTCTAATGGTGCGCATCGGAAAAAGAGTGGACCAAAAATCCGTTCAGAGATTTGACCAAATTCGCTTTGTGAACCGCTTTATGTATTAACAATAAGGGGTTGAGAGAATGATCTTGGAAGAAATTATGCAGACGGAAGTGTATACGCTATCTCCTGAGGATACGATTGAAACAGCTCTGCAATTATTGAGAGATAAAAAAATCCGTCACATTCCCATCGTGGATAAGAAAGGGGCCCTTGTCGGTCTTGTCACTGACCGCGATGTAAAAGAAGCGACACCATCCATTTTGCAAAAGGAAACAAATAAGAAGGAATTGCATCAGCCATTAAGCATCATTATGGCAAGAAACGTTGTCACCGGCCACCCGCTAGATTTTGTAGAAGATGCCGCAGCCATACTATACGAACATGATATCAGCTGTTTGCCGGTGATCCAAAATGGGGAACTTGCCGGCATTATCACCGAGACGGATGTGCTCCATACCTTCGTAGAATTGACGGGAAGCAACCAGCCCGGTTCGAGAATTGAAATGAAAGTGCTGAATAAAGCAGGCAAGCTGTATGAAGTTCTCCATGTGCTGAAAAAAAGGGGCGCCAACATTCACAGCGTGCTTGTTTATCCAGATAAGCAATCCGAGGAGTATAAAATCATCGTGCTGCGTGTGCAGACAATGAATCCGATTGCAGCCATTGAGGACCTGAAAAAGGATGGACATATTGTACTGTGGCCGAATATGCCCGGTGTCTCCTCATGACGGGAAAGGCTGTGTTCATTCATTCAGATCAATTATTAACCTACCGTTTTTCAAAACATCATCCGTTTAATCAATTTCGGCTGACGCTGACCATCGATCTGTTAAAAGAAAGCGGCGCTTTACAAAGCAGTGATCTCGCTGCTCCAAGAATAGCTTCAACAGAGGAGCTTAGACTAATCCATGATGCCGATTATATCGAAGCGGTCCAAAGAGCCGGCAGAGGGGAGCTCTCTTCTGATATCGCTGAAGGCTATGGACTCGGTACAGAGGATACGCCTATTTTCTCAGGCATGCATGAGGCCAGCGCCTTGTTAGTCGGAGGCACACTTACTGCAACGGATTGGGTCATGCAAGGAAAAGCCCGCCACGCCGTCCATTTAGGAGGCGGCCTTCATCACGGCTTTCGCGGAAAGGCATCCGGCTTTTGTATTTATAACGATAGTTCCGTTGCGATAAAATACTTACAAGAGAAGTATCAGGCAAGAGTCCTTTATATTGACACCGATGCCCATCATGGCGATGGCGTTCAATGGTCCTTTTACGATGATCCCGACGTATGTACCCTCTCCCTTCACGAAACCGGCCGATATTTATTTCCCGGAACAGGCAATGTGAATGAACGAGGACACGGAAATGGTTATGGCTTTTGCTTTAATATTCCGCTAGATGCCTTTACAGAGAATGAATCTTGGCTGGAAGCCTATGAAACATCCATTTGGGAAGTAGCTGATTTTTTTAAGCCTGATGTGATTTTCACGCAAAACGGCGCAGATTCTCATTACTTCGATCCCCTTACTCATTTATCCGCTACAATGAATATTTATCATCATATTCCCCGGCTTGCCCATCAAGTCGCCCATCGCTACTGCGAGGGCCGATGGATTGCTGTCGGCGGAGGCGGCTATGATATATGGCGTGTAGTGCCGCGGGCCTGGGCAAGAATCTGGCTTGAGATGACTGAAAAATCTCATTTTTCAGGGAACTTGCCCGAAAGCTGGATTAAGCGCTGGCAGAAGAAGTCGCCAGTTCAGCTGCCGCTTGCATGGGATGATCCTGAAGGCATTTATCCAGCGGTGCCGCGCAAGCGAGAAATTGAAGAAAAGAACCGCAATACGCTGAACAAGGCGCTATATCCGCTGCGAAAGCATTTATAAAACGAGAGGAAGCCAGCCATCTGACTTCCTCTTACTTGTCTTGTTTATATTTAGGATCTGTAATAATAATCTCAACGCGACGGTTCTTTTGCATGTTTTCACTGGATGTATCAGGAACAAGAGGTCTTGTGTCACTGTAACCGACAGCAATAAAACGATCCTCATCAATATTTTGATGCTCACTTAAATACCGGATCACGCTGCTGGCTCTCGCGCTGGATAGCTCCCAGTTTGAAGGGTAATAGGAGTTTCTAATCGGGCGGCTGTCCGTGTGCCCTTCTACCTTGATCATGTTCGGCATCGTTTTGAGGAGTTTGCCTATTTTTTGCAGAAAGGGATAAGCTTCGGGTACAACCACTGCATCGCCTGTTTCAAATAAGATTTGCTCCTGCAGCACGAGCACGACGCCGCGCTCATTTCTAGTGGCAGTAGCTACCTTTTCCAGATTATTTTTTTCTAAATATTCCTGCACGTCTTTTGCTAATTGATCCAGAGAGTCTTCTTTCTTTTCTCCCAGATCTTCCTTCATCTCTTCCGAGGGATATTCGCCGGGCACAATGGAAGAATTCTGCTCAAACAGCGGCGTTTGCTTAAAGGAGTGCGCAATGGCCTTAAATTTGACAATATCAATTTGCGACATGGAAAAGAGCAAAATAAAAAACACGAGAATAAGGGTTACCAGATCCGAAAACGTCACCATCCACTTTGGAGCACCCGCGGGCTTTTTCTTCGAAGGGCGGCGTCTCGTTATCATGCTTCCGCCGCCTCACTTGCCTTGGAGCGGGCTGCTCTTCTTTCATCCGATGATAAGAATGCAGACAGTTTTTCTTGAAGAATTTTTGGATTTTGACCGGCTTGCACACCGACCACTCCTTCGATAATAATTTGACGGTAAAATACTTCCTTTTCTGTTTTAAGCTCAAGCTTAGCCGCCATCGGCAGGAAGACAAGATTAGCTAGCAGGGAACCATAAAAAGTGGTCAATAACGCAACCGCCATATTAGGCCCCAATGAAGAAGGATCGTTTAAACTCTTTAACATCAATACCAGACCGATCAGCGTTCCGATCATTCCCCAAGCAGGCGCATAGTCTCCCGCTTTTTCCAAAATGCTTCTTCCCTTGCGATGACGCTCCTCAAGAGCTGTGATTTCAGCATTCATAATATCGATCAGCATCTCTTGCTCAATCCCGTCTACAGCAAGAAGCACACCTTTTTTTAAAAAGTCATCATCAATATCTTCTATACCGCTTTCCAGAGCAAGCAAGCCTTCACGGCGCGCTTTCTCAGATAGCTTCACGAACCTTTGAATCAGTTCCTCTAAATCTGTTTCATCTTCCCGAAAGGCTTGCCGAATGACCGTAAACAAATGCTTAATATCCTTCAGCGGGAAGCTGATGAGCAAGCCGGCTGTTAATCCGCCAAAAACGATTAAGATGGATGGTAAATGCAAAAAAGAAGAAAATCCTTCCGCTCCGCCACTGGAAAAAATCGCGAATGCCAAAAGGATAATTCCTATAATGATACCGGTTGGTGTCAGCGCATCAAACTTTTTCATTTTTCCTCCCCTATCCTCTAACAAAAAAACGTTTTATTGTCTATTCTTTATATCGGAGAAGAACTTACTTTGTTGACCCTCTTTTTTCAATTCGATGAGGAAGAACAACAATCGGACTTTCCACTGCTTCCTTGTTCATATACTTCGTTAAAAGCCTCATTGCCACCGCCCCAATATCATACAGCGGCTGAATCACAGAAGTCAGCTGCGGACGCACCATTAAAGCTAACCGTGAGCTGTCAAAGCTGACAATTTCAAGATCTTCCGGGATGTTCACACCGCTGTCTTGTGCGCCGTGCACGACACCGAGAGCCATCTCATCATTGTTAACAAAAATAGCGGTCGGCTTCTCCCCTTCTGCTTGCTGCAGCTTCTTCCAGGCATCATGTCCTGAATCGTATGTGTAGTCCCCCTCCACTACCAGATCCTCTGCAACAGGCAAGCCCGCTTCTGAAAGCGCTCTTTGATAGCCCTTGAGCACGAACTCTTGATTAATCGTGTCGTGCAGCGGACAAGCCACATAAGCGATGCGTTTATGGCCTTGATCAATCAGCATCTTCACTGCATCATAAGCAGCTTGTTCATAATTGATATTAACAGACGGGATCTCATTGGACATTTCCACTGAACCAGCCAGAACGACAGGCACCGGCGAGCGTCTAAATTCCGTCACATGCTCATCTGTAATTTGTCCGCCCATAAAGATAAGCCCATCGACCTGCTTGCCAAGCATCGTATTTATTAAGCGAAGCTCTTTATCTTTATTCTGATCAGAGTTACTGAGAATGATGTTATATTTATACATCGTGGCGATGTCTTCGATTCCCCGGGCGAGCTCCGCATAGAAAATATTTGAGATATCCGGGATAATCACTCCGACAGTTGTTGTTTTCTTGCTGGCAAGCCCGCGAGCTACCGCATTAGGACGATAGCCGAGTCGCTCAATGACATCTAATACTTTTTTCCGAGTGGCTGGTTTTACATTCGGGTTGCCATTTACTACCCGGGAAACGGTAGCCATTGATACATTTGCTTCTCTTGCTACATCGTATATTGTTACATTCATCTTATAAATCTTCTCCTTTATCCATTCGTCCTCTCTATATTAACGAAAAAAAACTCCTGTGAAAATACAGGAGTTATGCTTTTACAGGAATTGATTTTATTACTTCACTATAAAATTCATCAAATTGTTGCAAATTCATTTGCTGAGCGGAATCGGAAAGAGCCACAGCAGGGTCCGGATGCACTTCCGCCATCACGCCGTCAGCGCCAATCGCCAATGCCGCTTTCGCTGCTGGAAGCAATAAATCTCGTCTTCCTGTTGAATGAGTAACATCCACAAGCACCGGTAAATGCGTTTCTTGTTTTAAAATCGGTACAGCTGTAATATCTAAAGTATTGCGCGTTGCCCGCTCATAGGTGCGAATGCCCCGCTCACAAAGGATAATCTGATCGTTTCCTCGGGAGATAATATATTCTGCTGCATTGATGAACTCTTGGATCGTTGCCGCTAAGCCGCGCTTGAGCAAGACGGGCTTCTTCACATCTCCGGCAGCCTTCAGCAGCTCAAAGTTCTGCATGTTGCGTGCACCGATTTGAATGACATCAATGTAATCACATGCGAGTTCAATATCCGCCGGATTCACGATCTCACTGACTACGCCTAAATCAAATTCGTCTGCCACTCTCTTTAAAATCTTCAGCCCTTCTAATCCGAGCCCTTGGAAATCGTAAGGTGACGTACGCGGCTTAAATGCTCCGCCCCGAATTAATTTCAACCCTTTATCTTTAATAGCCTGTGCCACTTGAGCAACTTGCTCATAGGATTCCACCGCACACGGGCCAAATACAAAGGAAGGCGCGCCGTCTCCCACTTTCTCTCCGCGAATGTTGATTACCGTATCCTCCGGTTTCTTTTTCCGTGAGACGAGAAGCGCTTTGCGGTGATCATCTTGCTGCAACTCAAGCCCCGCTTTGAAAATTTCTTTAAATAAATGCTCCACAGTTGACGCTTCAAACGGTCCTTCGTTGCTTTGGAGGATGTTATTCAGCATCGCCCGTTCGCGGACAGGATCATACCGATTCACGCCTTGCTTCTCTTTCACTCTTCCGATTTCTTGCACCAGCTTCGCCCGCTCGCTAATTAATCTTAAAAGCTCTACATTCATCTCATCGACACGCTGTCTTAATTGATCTAGATCTTGATTGCTCATTTGGTTCCTTCCTTTCGCCTGATTAATTCTTAATTTTTCAACAGTTTATCACCTGGAAAGCCCTTCAGCGCTTTTTATAGCCAGTTACTGAAAGAACAAAGTGAAGCAAGTGACTTTTTGTTATATAGTTTATATGTTAGGGACTATTATAAAACATAGAATATGAAAAGTCACGAAAAAGTTGCTTCAATAATTAAACGCTTTTAAGTATTAAAGTGAAATAGTAAAAATAACGAAAAGCAGGTGAATCATTTTGAGTACAGACAACCGTATTTTTTCCCTTGATATCGGCACTCGTTCAGTGGTCGGTATGATTATAGAGAAGCAGGAAGACGAATTTCATGTCGCGGATATGATTCTAAAAGAACATAAAGAACGCTCCATGCTCGATGGGCAAATTCAGGATGTCCCCTCTGTCGCCAATATCATCAGAGACATTAAACAGGAGCTTGAGGCAAAGCACGGTCCCTTAACAAAGGTTTGTGTCGCTGCGGCCGGCCGGGCGTTAAGAACGGAAACGGCTCGGGCTGATCTCCAAGTTGCAGGCAAGCCGATGCTCACGAAGGAAGATGTCCGGCATCTTGAGTTGACAGCTGTTCAAAAGGCACAATCCTTAGCAGCTGAGAAGCAGCAGCTCGATCAAAACCGCCATTATTACTGCGTAGGCTATTCGGTACTCTACTATCGCTTGGATGATGAAGAGATTAAGAGCTTAATTGACCAGCAAGGACAAGTCGCTTCGGTGGAAATTATTGCTACCTTCTTGCCCCGCGTAGTAGTAGAATCTCTGATCGCCGCTCTAAATAGAACCGGGCTGGAAATCGAGGCGCTGACGCTGGAGCCAATTGCCGCTATTCATGTGCTCGTCCCTCCTTCCATGCGCCGCTTGAATATCGCCCTTGTTGATATCGGAGCAGGCACTTCCGATATTGCTATCACCCGTGAGGGCACGGTCATTTCCTACGGCATGGTCCCTGTTGCCGGAGATGAAATGACCGAAGCGCTGAGCGACCAATTCCTGTTGGATTTCCCGGTTGCTGAACAATTGAAACGAGAGCTGCAGACAGCCGATGAAGTCACGATGACAGATGTTTTAGGCTTTGAAACCACTTTGTCAAAAAAAGATGTGACCGCCAAAATGGAAGGGGCTGTGCAGCGGCTGGCCGAAGCTATTCAGCAAGAAATTTATCAATTAAATAATAACAAGGCTCCGCAAGCAGTCATGCTTGTCGGCGGAGGCAGCCTGACTCCCGGTCTTGTCAGCCTTCTCGCTGAAAAGCTGCAGCTTCCTGAAAATCGTGTCGCGATTCGCGGAACCGATGCAATCAAAGGCTTAGCGATGGCCGACCATCTCACCCACGCGCCGACTCTCGTCACACCAATTGGAATTGCCATCGCGGCCAAGCAGCAGCCGATCCAATATAAAACTGTGTATGTGAATGATCAGCCTGTACGGCTATTCGAGCTGCATCCTTTAACTGCCGGAGACTGCTTGTTAGCGGCCGGATTGAAGCTGACGCAATTATATGGAAAGCCTGGTCTTGCCATGATGGTTACATTTAATGATCAATTGCTGACGATTCCGGGTGAATACGGCCACCCGCCCGCACTGACAAAGAATGGGCAGCCCTGCGGATTTGATGAGCTTGTTCAGGACGGCGATAAGCTTGCTGCAGTCAAAGGAGAGGATGGCCAGTCACCGGCCGTGATGCTGAGCGACTTACTGGAAGAAGAAACGAGGATCTCCCTCCATCTTCAAAAAGAGCTCGTCGAGGTTCCGATGACAATTCGCGTAAATGAAGAAGCGGCTTCTCCTGATACGGCGCTTGCTGATGGCGATGTCATTGAAGCCCGGTTTCCGACTATCGCAGAATGCCTGGAGTTGCATCATAAACAGCAATGGCTTCAGGATGCGCTTCCTTTCTACATTGTGTTGAACCATAAAAAAACGTATTTCCCTTCGCTTTCCGGAAAGATTCTCATCAACGGGAAAGAGGAAAAGCTGTCTAAGCCTGTACAAAAGGACTGGACCATTGAATGGATTCCGGCTCCGAAGCGGTCTGTAGCGATGATCGCGAGCATCAAGCAATATGCTCTCGAACGATCCATTCGCGTATTATTCAGCGGAAAAGAAGTTACACTCACAAAGCGGATAGCGAGATGCTACCGAAACGGAATAGAGCTTGAGCCGGATGATCTCGTCTCATCTGGAGAAGAGATCATCATCGAGACAGCACCGCAGCAGGACTTTATTTTCCAAGACCTATTTCGCCATGTTGAGGTTACGATACCAGATGGGGCAGGCACCTCCTTTCGTCTTCTCAAAAACGGGGAGGATACTGCGTTTTACGACACCATTCAACCCGGCGACGAGTTAAATATCCAGTGGGAAATCAAAAAACCGATTCAATAACCGCCAAGGCTTACAAAGCCGTTCATGACCAAAAGGGCTGCCATCAAAAGATTGATACACGAATCTTTTGATGGCAGCTCTTTTTCACTTAAAGACGTTTGAGCGTTTCTTTCGTAATCTTCCAATGGGATTCATTCCAAGCAGCTTGGCCGTCAATAATGAGGAACACCTGTGGCGACTGATGAATCACCGCAAATTTATCCGCTATATAATTCGAAAGCTCTCTTGAATCCTGCACCGTTAAATAATAGCCTTTTTCCTTTTCCTCCGTTAAAAAAGATTGAACTTCATGAAACGCATTGGCGCTCACCGGACAAGTGCTGCTGTGTTTCATTAAGAAAAACCGATCATTTTCTTCAAGCAGTCTTTCAAAGTCTGCAATTAATTCTATTTTTTCCACCGTATTCACCTTCCTTTATTAACATTGAAACCACTCATTATTATACTTCCTCATCTGCTGGATTCAAAACAGAAAAGTCTGCGAAGAGAATGGCTATTTTCATATTTGAATGCTCTCTATCAATAAGCGCTTCTCACAATCAAAAAACTGTCCCTCCATGATCCGAACAATCGGAACGATAGGGGACAGTTCTCCTTTGGAATTACTTCTGATTATGCTTGCTTTGATTTCTGCTGCTTCTGCTGTTTTGCTGATGATTGGACTTGTTTGTATTTGCTCGGCTTGACTGGCCTCCGTTTGTCTTTTTCTCATTCACCTTCACATCTGCCGGATTCGCAGCGGCGGATGAAGCGGGTTTAGAGGATTCCTTTGATTGGCCGATGTTTTTTTCCGTTTCGTCAAAGATCTTCTTTGTCTCTTCCAGCTTATCCGACACGGTAGCCGCGGTTTCTTTCATCGCTTCTTTCGCCGCATCGCCCAGTCCTTCCGCTTCGCTGCTGTTTGACTGGCTGCTGGAGGACGGAGCGATCGTCTTTGCTTTATTCAAAGCAGCGTCCGATTGCTCTTGCACGGCTTTGGCGAGAGAGGATGTTTTGCTTCTCGCTGCTGTAGCGAGCCCTCCGCTCTTCTCTTTAGCCATATCCGCCCAGTCGCTGGCCCGCTCTTTTAAAGAGCCTGCTTGCAAATTCAGATCATCGCGAAGCTCTTTTCCTGATTTAGGCGCCAACAGCAAAGCTGCTGCTGCACCGACCATACCGCCGATCAGCGCGCCGATGAAAAAATCCTTTGTATTCATATTTGCGTCATCATAATTAGTGTTTAATTCAAAGCTTTCATAGTTTGGGTTTGTCTTCTTCATTAATTCCATCTCCTTTTATTTAGTAGTTTCGCTGCCTTTCCGCCGCTTCAGCGGAAAGGGTCTCGCTTGTTTTCAGCTTTGGCCGCAAGTCTTTGCCCTCTTTAAATTTTTCAACAATTTGTTTGACTACGCTGCCCCATTGAACAGCCTGTGAAATTTTGTATTGATTTTTTTCCATTTGTGAAGCGACAGTTGTCGTCACTTTTTTAAGGGATTGATTCAGGTTCTGAACCGAAGAGCCAACGTCTTTCACTGCATAAACGACCGTGTTTAATTGCTCAGTTTTATGCTGAATATCCTCCGCTAACACGTTTGTTTTATGTAATAATTCGGTTGTTTCCGTTGTGATGCCCTGCATTTGCCCTTCGAGCCGGTCCACCGTTCTCGACAGGCTATCCAACGTTTTATCAACGGATTTCAATGTTTTCGATACGTTTAATACAAGAATTAAAAAAGCAACGGCCGCTATAGCAGCACTTAAATATAAAATAATCTCCATTCCATGACCCCTCCTGCGATGGTATATACATAAAGTTACCCAACTTGAAACTGATTAAACACTATTTAATCATTTCGCTTTAACGGGCAAAAATCCTGCTTCATTTTAGATCCGCATAAAAAAGGCTGCCAGACCGCTTATCTGACAGCTAAAAAGAGCATGATCAACAAATTTCTTTGTTATTTCTGTATAATCAATTGTTCGTAGGCAGCTTGAAATTTTTGAATATCTCCTGCTCCCATAAAGATCAGTACGCTGTCTGAATGCTTTTTCAGCAGAGAAGTGTCCTCCTCTTTCATCAGTTTCGCCCCGGGAATCTTCCCCTGCAAATCCTCAATGGTCAGCTTGCCGTGGTTTTCGCGCGCTGAGCCAAAAATATCGCATAAATACACAGCATCTGCTTCACTTAAGCTTTCGGCAAAAT
Source organism: Bacillus xiapuensis (assembly GCF_002797355.1). Lineage (GTDB taxonomy): Bacteria > Bacillota > Bacilli > Bacillales > Domibacillaceae > Bacillus_CE > Bacillus_CE xiapuensis. The sequence continues at coordinate 2,229,089 of NZ_KZ454939.1, forward strand.
CCGTTAAAAACGTCTGTGTTCTGGAAAATGTATGCGGCTGGAAAATCGCGACAATTTCCCGGTCCGGATATTTTTGACGCGCGGCATTGATCGTTGCTTTAATTTCTGTCGGATGATGGGCATAATCATCGATCAGCGTCTGCTTGCCGATATGCTTTTCAGAAAACCGGCGCTTTACGCCGCCAAATGTCAATAACCGCTCCTTCACTATCTCCGTGCTGATTTCTTCATACTGGCAAAGAGCGATAACAGCCAGTGCATTTAAAATATTGTGATTGCCGAACGTCGGAATTTTGAAAGTAGCATAGAATGTATTGCGCACGAATACATCGAAGGTTGTTCCCGTTGCATCATGTTCAACATTTCTTGCCTGAAAGTCATTTTCTTCCGCAAATCCGTAAAATACGACCGGCACTTTTGCTTGAATGCTTTGTAAGTGTTCATCATCCCCGCAAGCGAAGATCGCTTTCTTTACTTGCATGGCCATCGCTTGAAAAGCAGAGCATACATCTTCAATATCCGCAAAGTAATCCGGATGGTCAAAGTCAATGTTCGTCATAATGGCATAATCTGGATGATAGGATAAGAAATGACGGCGATATTCACATGCTTCAAACACAAAATATTGCGCGTCTTTTTCTCCTTTACCAGTGCCATCCCCAATCAGAAAAGAGGTGGGCTTGGCACCGCTGATGACATGAGCAAGCAATCCTGTCGTCGACGTTTTCCCGTGCGCACCTGTAACCGCCACGCTCGTATATTTCTCCATTAATTCCCCAAGAAATTCATGGTAGCGGACAACAGATAAATTTAGTTCTTTCGCTCTTACAATTTCCTCATGTTCATCAGAAAAAGCATTGCCGGCAATGACCGTCATGCCCGGCTGAATATTTTCAGCTCCAAACGGAAGAAGAGGAATTCCTTCCTCTTCCAGTGCTTTTTGAGTAAAGAAATATTTATCAACATCAGAACCTTGCACCTTCATCCCTTTATCATGAAGTACCTGTGCAAGGGCGCTCATTCCTGAGCCTTTAATCCCTACAAAATGATAGGTTGTCATAGTAGAACCTCCAACATTCGTCTATCCGTAAACAGTATATGTATGTTAAACCATTTTGCTATATATAGACGACGGACAGTTAGCATTTCACATTGAAACATTATATCATGTTTTTCTAAAGCTGACTATGTGAATCTTGAAGTAGGCCAATTTGCGGAAAACTCCACTTTCTCGAGTCGGGGATTCGGACGATAGCGGCGCCCTGCTTTCGCTTGGGGCCTGCCATTTAACATGACCAAATCACCTGTAAAGCCGATGTGGATTTTCAATAAATTGCTCCCTACACCATACATATCCACAGGCACGCCCTGTTTTTCAAATTCCGTAATGCGGCTCTCATTAAATCCTCCGGACACGACAATTTTGACGTGGCGGAAGCCTTCCGCATCCAAAGCCTCGCGCAAAGCAAAAATCAGCTCAGCATTGACCCCGCGCGGATCAAACGTTCCAAGTTTATGTTGATTTCTCAGGAAATACTGGTCAATTAATGTTCTGGACGTGTCCACGCGCACACCCTTCAGCTGGTCGCCAAATTCCCGCGCTACTTTCAATGAATCGGTAATCACATCGTTATTATAATCAACCAGCGCAATAAGCTCATCGTCAGGAAACGTTTCTGCATAAGCCTTCGTTGCGGCCACCACATCGCCATTAAACAGCTGAATTAAGGCATGCGGCATCGTTCCCATGCCTTCTTTTCCCCACCATTCATTCATCGCGTGAGTCGCTTGAGCAGTGGAGCCCCCGATATAAGCCGCGTAGCCGTCGCCAGCCTGCTGGGTATAGTGGTCATCCCGGTCCCCCATAAAGATAACCGGCTTGGTCTTTCCGGAAAGTTCCGCGGCTTTTTTGACATTATATACATTCGTCGCTACCGACGTTCTGCGTGCTAATATTCCGTCAATCATCCCTTCTAAATAACCAAATTCCTGATAAGGTCCGGTTATCGTTAAGACGGTTTCAAAGGGATGGATTTTATCTCCGTCTCTCAATGAATAAATCTCCAGCGTCTCCGGATGGTCGCTAAACTCGTGAATCAGCGCGATGACTTCATCCGTTCCGCACAGCACAGCTTCCTCTTTTTGAAAAAATTGCATGGTCACAATATTCTCTTTATGATACTTATTCGCCAGTTGGCGCGTTTTCAAAAAATAAACCGCGGAAAACCAGCCATCCTTCACCCGTTCATCAAATTTAAAGGTCTTGTTGGTCAGCCGGTCGATCTTTCCTTGCAACTTCCACTCAATTTCCTTCATATCCCCCAAAGCTCCCTCGCGTTCACTTGTTCTCTCTTTGTATCGATATCAGGCGCTTCCAGCACTTGCATGGAAGACGGATTATCTGCTGTATACATCTACAGAATACCATGTATCCTCATATTGTACTAGTATGTTTTATTGTTTGCAGTTCTTCTTCAGATACAAGCACTTCTCGGGGTTTGCCGGCTCGCTGTTCGGAGATAAGCCCCTGCGCTTCCATCATTTCAATCAAGCGGGCCGCCCGGTTGTAGCCAATTTTAAAATGTCTTTGCAAGAGAGAAGCGGAGGCTCCCCCTTGCTGTACAACAAATTCGCAGGCTTCCGGAAACAGCTCATCCTCCGTTTCTTGAATTTGCGCTTTCTGCAGCAGCTCCTCCTGCTTAAAGAGATAGCTTGGCTCTTGTTCTTTGCGCACATGCTCAACCACTGCATCAATCTCATCATCTGAGACGAAGGTTCCTTGAAGCCGAATCGTTTCAGAGGAGCCATTATTCAGAAACAGCATATCACCGCGTCCAAGCAGCTTCTCTGCTCCGCCGCTGTCAATAATGGTCCGCGAATCCACTTGGGAAGATACAGAAAAAGCAATTCTCGTAGGGATATTCGCCTTGATCAATCCTGTTATAACGTCAACAGAAGGGCGCTGTGTAGCTACAATTAAATGGATGCCGCACGCCCGGGCTTTTTGAGCTATCCGGCAAATCGCCTCTTCCACATCCGCAGGGGACATCATCATCAGATCAGCCAGTTCGTCAATAATGATGACGATATAAGGAAGATGCTCACTTTTTTGGCCATGCTGCTTTGCCTTTTCATTAAATTTAGTAATATCCCGAACGCCGGCATGAACAAATAGCTCGTACCTTCTTTCCATTTCTTCCACAGCCCATTTTAAAGCCGCCGTTGCCGCCTTGACATCGGTAATGACCGGGCTTACTAAATGGGGAATGCCGTTATATGGAGCCAGCTCCACCATTTTCGGATCGATCAGCAATAATTTCACTTCATGGGGTGCCGCTTTATACAACAAGCTCACGAGAATCGAATTGATGCAAACGCTCTTTCCGGATCCGGTTGCTCCGGCAATTAATCCATGAGGCATTTTCTTGAGATCCAGAATGGTGGGTTCCCCTGAAATATTCAAGCCGAGCGCCGAAGTCAGCGGCGAAGCATTCTCTTTGAACATCGGGCTGGCAACAATTTCGCTGAGTAACACCGGACGGCTTTCTTTATTGGGAACCTCGATGCCGATTAAATGCGTGCCCGGAATAGGCGCTTCAATTCGAATATTGCGGGCCGCCAGACTGAGCTTTAAATCATCAGATAAATTGGTGATCTTGCTGACCTTCACTCCCGGTTCAGGCTCCACTTCAAATCGAGTAACAGATGGACCGACCGTTACATTGACCACCTGAGCCTTTACGTTAAAATTTTTGAACGTTTCATTGAGCACATGGCATTGCTGATCCACCCACTCACGGCTCGCTTCCTGATAAACAGGCGGCTGCAAATATCGGATAGGCGGAAATACATAATGAGCGGGTTGACCTTCAGCTTCAGAAGCGGAAATGGCATCCTCCCGCGTAAGCTCCTGCGGCTTTGAAGCTGCCTTTTCTGCCTGAGCTCCAGCTGCCGCCGGCGTGGATGACTTCTCCCCTTCTGCAGGCACTGGGTCGGGATTATATTCTTTTTTCTTGTGAGATCGCTCTCGATCCTGTTTGGACATAATCACATTAAACGGTGTTCTTCTTCGCCGCGGCCTGTCTTCGTTTGCCCGTGCAGACTGCTTCTCTTCCGGCCGCTCCTCTTCGGTCATGGCCGCAGGCGCGGACATGCTCACAGCTTCACCTGTTTGTCTCTCAGCAGAAGTTTCTTGCTCGGGCTTTTCCCGCTTTTCAGCGGCTTCTTCATTCAGCAGTTCGGCGAAAGACGCAGCCGCCTCGACATCAAAAGCTTTCTTGGTCTCTTCAGGCTTGAAAAGCAGCAAAGGCTCTCCTCTTTTGGCTTCTCTCTCTGACGGTGCGGAAACATTTGAAGCTTCCGGCTCTTTAGGACGCTCCATCTCATTCTCAATTGTTCGATAAGCAGGCTTTTTCTCTTGCTTCGCCGGTCTCTGATTGAAACCATAGATGGGAGAAGCCACTTCCGACGGCTGAAAAGGTCTGGATGAGCCCCTAAATTCACTGGCTCCCCGGGTAAATGCTTCCGGCTTCAGCTGGCTCTCATGCTGCTCGATTGCAGCCGGCTGCTCACTATAGAATTGTCCGCCGCGAGCCCTTCCCCTTCTTCGGCGATCCAGATCATAGCTGGAGGACGGCAAGCGAAACTCTCTTGACGGATATTGATAAGCTACCCTCGTCACGATCTCTTGAGAATCCGTCTCTTTTGGCTTCGGAAAAGGGGGAAGCAAATACTCATCTTTCTTTGTTGTTTTGGGCTCTATTTCTTCTGCTTTTTCTTCTTTCGCTTCATTCTCATCATCTTCTTCTACTTCTATTTCTATTTCTTCTCGAAACAATCCGAGGAACTTTTTCAATAAACTCACAACTATCACTCTTTCCATTAAAGAATCACTCTATATTTTAACAGTAATTTTTTAATTTTCGATAGGGAAATAGAGATATTAAGGCTTTCGCCCTGCAAATAGCTGTGCCTCGCCCGTTTGGAAAAAACAGCCTTTAAAGCATCGTCCGCTTTAAAGGCTGTTTTTTTATCCCGCATGTCAGATACTGCGAGACGTCCGCTTAAAGTAATTCCCCGAGTCGTTCGGGCCTGCGCGAGACAGGTGACAAAACTGCCGAAATTTGCGGTGGCAGCCTTGGTTCCTCTTTTCCGCAGCGGAGGATGAAAGAAACCCTCACTGTTTGAAATTCGCTTATTTTTTTATCCGGTTTTTCGCCATGATGAAGATCGGTTCCAATTTGCCGTCTTCATACAGAAAGGAAAGGGCGGTTATCGGAATCCGTCCGTTTGTAAAAAAGCTCATCGTCATTTGCGCCAAAATATCATACCCTGTCTCGTTGCGGACATCTCCGATGATCAGCACGTCGCCGTGAGGCACTGACACGGTCATTTGACCGTCGACCTTTTCGCTCATCTCCCTTAAAAACTGGTCATTTAACAGCCGGCTGGCATCATAGCCATCGTTTGTATTAAGGAAGTAAAAGACATTGCCGGCCACTTCATCTTTTTTCAGATCTGTCGATAATGAGCGCAAATTAAAGCGGGCCACCTCCCGAATTTCATCTTCACTCCGCTTCTCTTTCTTGATCCATTGCTGGTCGATTAATCGGTACGTATGCCCTAAATCGAGAGCATAATAAATTCTTGTTTCCGCTGTGTGATCATCGCTGAAAAACGGCACCCCTTCCGCCGCTTCTTTCGGGAAGGACGCCGAGCGGATAACGGGAAAAATTTTCTTTTCGGCTTTCGCAAGCGTATGGCTTTTTCCCATGACTGCCAGCGCTTCTTCCACATAGTACACGACTTCGTCTATCGCTTTCTCTTTTTGCTCATTCCATTTCGCCACTATTCCGGGCAAGGATAGAGTGATGCCTTTCTTTGTTTCCGCATTTTCTATGCGCAGCTCATCCTTTTCACGATCAAATGAAAAAATGCGCTTGTCTTGCTTCAGGCGATCCTCCAACATCCGTCTTAGCTTTTTTGAATCCATCAGATCACTCCTTTCTATTTAAAAAGGCCTGGCTTGAACAAAGGTTCGGCAAGCTGCCTTTCCGTTGTTTGAGCCAGACCCTATCCGTTAAAGCTTGTCGATAAACGCTTCAATTTCTTGCTGTGTCTTGCGATCCTTGCTGACAAAACGGCCCAGCTCCCGGCCATTTTCGTAAGCGACAAAGCTAGGGATGCCGAATATATCCAATTCTACACACAGATCGATAAATTGGTCGCGATCGACATACACAAAGGTAAAATCGCGATATTTCGCTTCAATTTCCGGAAGAATCGGTTCAATCACGCGGCAATCCGGACACCAATTAGCAGAGAATAAAAAGATATGCTTGCCGGCTTCCTTCAATTGCTGAAATTCATCCATGGACACTAATTTTTTCACTTTGATTTTCCTCCTGTTGAAATGGTCATTTGGCCAGATAAAATCCAGCCATTCTTTCTCATCCACTCCGATATGGCTAAGCTTATCACAAGCGGGCCGGCAAAATGAAGCAGGAAGACTTGCCAAAGGACAGAAGCCTCAAATCCCATAACAGAAAACGTCATGATTTGACCGACTAAACCGGAAGTACCCATGCCAGCGCCGGCTGCATTATTCATCATCGGCCACAGAGTCGTGCCGATCGGAGCCAATATCGCTCCAGCCACTGTCGGAGGAATCAAGATCAGGGGGTGCTGCACAATATTCGGCACTTGCAGCATGGAAGTGCCCAGCCCTTGGGCGATAAACCCGCCCCATTTATTTTCGCGAAAGCTGGCGGCAGCAAAGCCCATCATTTGTGCGCTGCATCCAATGGTTGCCGCTCCAGCAGCCAGGCCGTTTAAGTCAAGCATTAAAGCGATGGCCGCACTGGAAATGGGGGCAGTCAGCGCGAGCCCCATCAAAACAGCGACTAAGATTCCCATGATAATCGGCCGCTGCAATGTTGCCCATTCAATCCACCCGCCGAAAAACTTCATAAACTGGTGGATGCCCGGGCCTAAAAAGGCGGCAGCTGAGTAACCCGTCGCAATCGTTACAAATGGCGCCGCAATAATATCCACTTTCGTCGACTGGCTGACGATTTTGCCGGCTTCCGCTGCCAGCACTGCCGCTATATAACTGCCGGCGGGTCCTCCGAGCGCGGCACCTGCGGCACCCGCTGCCGCGCTTGCGAACAATACAAGCGGGGGAGCATTCAGCCCGAAAGCGACCGCTGTTCCAATAGCCGGCCCCATTAATCCCATTGCCATCTTCCCCATCTCCATTAAAAAAGGAAGATCCAGCTGTTCCCCGATCGTTTTAATAATTAAGCCGATAATCAGTGAACTAAATAATCCAAGCGCCATATAACTGAGCGCATCGACAAAATAGACTTTAGGCGAAAGTGATACGCCTTTTTTCTTCAGGTATGCTTTCATACTCCATCCTCCTTACACGTGTGTTTACTTGTGTAAAGACAATTATATACCTGAATATCCATTCATGCACTCTTTATTTTTTCAAGCTATATTGTCCCCATAATAGCTTTGCGACATGAAGGAACATTTCATCCCTCGTGACAAGGCCATTGGAAAACACACCGACGGCCCCTTCTTTCTGGCGGATGCCCGCGCGCTGGCAATATTCATCCATGACTGGCCCCAGCTCTTCTCCCTTTCGAAGCCGGCTTGCAATAAAGCTTGGAAGCAAGATTCTTGCACCGCCCGCTGTTATGACCTGCTGATCTTTTGCGGCCAGCGCTCCCCAGTTGCAAAGAAATAATCCTTCGGCTGTTTCCATCACACCGCCTTCAAGACCGATTCCCACATCTGCTTCCACTGTAAGCAAAGCTGTTCTTGCCCGGTTAACAGCCCCTCGCCGAGTTTCTTCATCGGAAAAGGGCTGGTCACTTACCCCGGAAGAAACCCCAACCGGGAGGATTTGCGCCTCTACCCCAGCTGCAGTCATCGCTTGAATGACCGCACGTTCTTTCGCTTTATTTGTCGAACCAATCGCTATTATCATCTGTTCCAATCCTTTCAAAAAATAAGAGAATGCCGCACGGGCACTCTCCTGTATCCTTCATAAACGGGCTATAAGCTCCTTCCTAACTTGTGGAAGAAGCATAATAGGAGGAAAGGCAGGGAATCAGCGTCCTTTAACATGCGCAAAGCAGGAAACAAAGGCGCTGAAATCTGCTTTTTGCTCCCTTTTTTCATCAGCGGAGATAAAGCTCCCATTCTCCATTATTTTTTGTTAGCTTTCCGCTTTGATCTGATCTACCGTTGATTTGTCACTGGCTTTTACGAGGTGAATAAGCAATTCCTTTGCTGCCGCATAGTCATCAACGTGAATGATCGAGGCATGCGTATGAATATAGCGCGAGCAAATGCCTATTACAGCACTTGGTACGCCTTGATTGGATATATGGACGCGGCCGGCATCGGTGCCTCCTTGAGAAATAAAGTATTGATACGGAATATTACGACTTTCCGCTGTATCAAGAACAAATTCGCGCATGCCGCGATGAGTGACCATCGTCCGGTCAAAAATACGCAAGAGCGCTCCTTTGCCGAGCTGGCCAAACTGTGTTTTGTCTCCTGACATGTCATTGGCCGGACTGGCATCGAGAGCAAAGAAAAGATCAGGCTGAATCAAATCCGCAGCCGTCTGAGCTCCGCGCAATCCGACTTCCTCTTGAACAGTGGCGCCTGAATACAGCATATTCGGCAATTTTTCGTCTTTAAGCTCTTTCAGCAATTCAATGGCCAAGCCGCAGCCGTAGCGGTTATCCCATGCTTTAGCTAGAATTTTCTTTTCATTAGCCATCGGTGTGAACGCCGAAGCCGGGACAATTTGCTGACCTGGCTTAATGCCTATCTTTTGGGCGTCTTCCTTGTCATCTGCTCCAATATCAATCAGCATGTTTTTAATCTCCATCGGCTTTTTGCGCTGAGCCGCACTTAATAAATGAGGCGGAATGGAGCCGATGACACCTGTTACCGGACCATGGGCCGTGATAATCTCCACCCGCTGCGCTAAAAGGACTTGATTCCACCATCCTCCAAGCGGCTGAAAACGAATCATTCCGTTCTCTGTAATAGAGGTGACCATAAAGCCGACTTCATCCATATGCCCGGCGACCATGATGGTTGGACCCGCTTCGTTTCCTTTTTTTAAGCCAAAAATACTCCCAAGCCCGTCTTGAATAATTTCATCTGCATAGGGTGTTAATTGCTTTCTCATAAACGCCCGCACTTGATGCTCGTTGCCGGACGCACCGGGCAGCTCCGTTAAAGTTCTAAACAGTTCCAACGTCTCATTATTCATCCTTAACTCTCCCTTTTTGTGATGAGTCTGCCTTTGTTGGCTTATCTCTTATCTTACAGAAATTCGTGCCCGCCTGCCAGCTGGAAGGAGAAAGGAAGCAGGCTGACAATCGAAGCAAAAGTTTCTATTAATTTAAGAGTTACTGTATACTAGTGATAGTCTATTAAATTAGGAGTGAGATAGATGAAAATTCATTGGGGCACTTTGTTGTTAGGGGCGGCGGCTGGCACGGCCGTGGCATTAGTGGCGCTAAAAGCAGAAATTTCTATTAAATTTAAAATTGCTGTATACTAGTGATAATCTATTAAATTAGGAGTGAGATAGATGAAAATTCATTGGGGGACTTTATTTTTAGGGGCGGCGGCTGGCGCGGCCGGAGCATTACTGGTACAAAAAAATGTAGCCTCTTGCACCTATGTATCCGCTGAGAAAGCATTGAAAGAGGTAAAAGAAGCTTTTAAAGAGGAAGGGTCGATCGATGGATCCTGGGTCAAAATGAAACCAGAACCGCTCAAGAAGACAGGAATGGACAAAATGGTATACAAAGGCGGCATCTCCCGGATCGTCGGCGATCAGCGAGAGCAATATGAATTTATCGCGGATTCCCGCACCGGCACGATCATGGATGTGTATAAGACGAAGTAAAAACAAAGCAGGGGGCACTATTTCCGCCAAGAGATCCCCTGCTCTTTCTATATGGCTACATAACGGATGACTTTCGCTGCAGCGAATCCAGCAATTCTCCGTTTTCATTCCATCTGACCGCTCTGTACACTGCATCATGGTAGAATATAAACCAAGATCCGCTTTTCATAGCGGGCGGAAGATACTTCTGTTTTGCGGCAATCGAGTCCATCGGATAGTCATCGTAAGCGAGTACCCATAATACATTTTGATGGGCATGAGTCGGCATTAAATCTGCCATATGAATGAAAGTTTCACCGCCGCTTTCAATAATGATAATCGAATGTCCTTGGCTATGGCCGCCCGTGTGTATCATCCTGACGCCCTTGATGACTTCTAATTCATCAGTAAAGGTTTGCACTTGATCAGCGATCGCTTCCCAATTTTCTTTCCAATACGTATTTTGGGAACGGATATTGGGATTCCTCATTTCGTTCCACTCTGTTTCAGATGTATAAATAACTGCGTTCGGAAAAACGGATGACAGCTTTCCTTCCACCGTTTTCGTCAGTCCGAGCACATGATCAAAATGCATGTGAGTCATGAGGACAATATCGATTTCCGCCGGTGTTAAACCCAGCTTCTTCAAGCACTCCTCGACGCGGGATTCTTCCGTCACTCCGTAATTTCTTTTTTGTTTGTCGGTCAGCCGCCCATTGCCGATGCCCGATTCAATCAAAATGTTTTTTCCTTCCAATTGAAAGAAGATCGGATCCGTCCTTAGCTCGATCTGATTTTTTTCATTATAAGCATACTTGCGCGACCATAGCGGCTTGGGCACGACCCCGAACATAGCACCGCCATCCATATGCGTGACGCCTCCATTCAGCCACGTCAAGGTTATTCCCCCCGCTTTCAGTTCTTCCATTATTCTTCCTCCCTTCCCTGCAGTCCGCCTTAATTGTAGCACTATTCCGACAATAATGCGAACTTGCCTGGATCCTGCCGAATTCGTCTCTTGAACTGCCGCCGCAGTTATCTTAGCAGGCTGCCCCCGTTCCCTGAAGCGGGAGGCTTCTGTCGGAAAATGATAAAAGCTGGATTTTCCCTCCGGTTTTCTCAATTCCGCACGCAAGATGCCTGATTCATTTATCTGACAAAGAGCGGGGGATGAAAGCCCCCCGCTCTTTGTTGGTTCAATTTAATGAAAAACCCATTGATCTGGACTAGCCGCTGGAGCCAACCTTTTTATTCTTCAGCGAAACTTGGCCTCGGAACGATAGATTCTATGTCCCTTCGCTGAAAATTTTTCTTCATATTCCGTCATGATGTTGCCTTCAAAATCACTGCTGTGCAAATCCAGACTGACATAGGTTAAAAGCAATCCGTACTCCGAATAGCTTTTCAGTGAGTATTCAAACAGTCCTTGGTTATCTGTTTTGAAATGAATTTCTCCACCCTCGGGCATAATGGCTTCATATAGCTTTAAAAAGGATTCATGTACAAGCCGGCGCTTTTCATGACGTTTTTTCGGCCACGGGTCTGAAAAATTCAAATACACGCGGTCCACATCGCCTTTAGCAAAATAATCAGCTACGTTTTTAGCGTCTGCATTCAGCAATTTAAGATTGGGAAGATCCGCTTCAATGAGCCGGTCCAAAGCTGTGACGATGACGCTTTCGTACAATTCAATTCCTATAAAATTAATTTCCGGATGAGCCTTGGCCATTTCTGTAATAAATTGGCCCTTGCCGGTTCCCACTTCAATATATAAAGGATGATGATTGCCAAAGACATCGTCCCATCTTCCCTTATGCTCTTCAGGATTAGGCACAACATATTGCGGATGGGCTGCAATTTTTTCCCGAGCCCATGGTTTATTTCTCAAACGCATGGTGACACCTCATTTAACAATTTTTCTTCACATTTTCCCTGATGCCGGTCTCAGCCTGCAAAAACCGGCATCGTGCAAAAGGGGAGCCCGCAGCCGGACTCCCCTTTTTCCATCAAGAGCGCTAGCAAGCAGGCGATGATCCTTCTAGAATAGCCCGTATATCAGCCAGTCCTGCACGCATCTCAGACAAGCGTTTTTCCTCTTTGTCCCATTGAATCGCTAATAAGATCTGCGCGAGCACATACCACTTCATTCTCAGCTCCAAATGCGGCGTGTAGGTGAGACCGTATTGGGAAAGCCATGCTTGCCACTCGTCCTTCTCTACATACTTATATAAAAGCATTCCCAGATCAATGGCCGGGTCGCCGATCATAGCCCCGTCCCAATCGATTAAATACAGCTGGTTATCTGCAGACAAAAGCCAGTTATTATGATTGACATCGCCGTGGCAAACGACATAATCGCCGTGTGTGACTTCTCCGATTCGGCTTTTTAAAAAGCGCAGCGCCGATTGCACTTCCGAGCAGCCGGACACCTCTTCATCTAGACGATTCGCGAGAGCCGACATAATCATTTCCGGAGAAGACGGCTTTTTTCCGAGCTTTTCGAGCATGGAAAGCAGCGGCTGCGAAGAATGGATTTTGCACATTAGCTTGGCAACGCGCGGTTTCGCCATCTCGTGCGGCTTCAATTCCCTGCCATCAAGCCAGTGCTGGGCAGAAATTACATCTCCATTCTCTAAGCGCTTTGTCCAAATGAGCTTCGGAACAATGCCTTCAGCCGACAAAACCGCTAAAAAAGGGGATGAATTCTTTTTTAAAAATAGTTGCTGTCCGCCGTTCCTGGCAAAATACGCCTTCCCAGTTACTCCACCGGCAGGAGTAATTTCCCATTCTCGTCCAAATATATGTTCCAACTGTACTCACCTTCATTTTTGTTTAGCTGCCCCTTTATAACAGGAACAAAAAAGACAGCTATTAAACGCTTAAACAATAGCTATCCCCCAGTGATAGACAGAACGGTATCGTTTGCTACCAGCTTGAATTCTTTAGAAAAGTTATATTGTATTTTAACATGAAATAATCGATTCGGCTACGGGTATATCAAAGAATATTCATCGGACACATACCGCACAGCTGATCGGTTCCACTTCAATAAAATCCGTCCTTTCGGCTATAGCTTCAATTCCGGCAGATGCGCCCGAAACGATTACTTGCCACGGAGTAGCTCTCGATGGCAAAGCTGCCTTGCTCTTATGCTCCGACGGATGAAATATCAGCATGATTTCCTGCCACGGCCCGTACGCTCCCACATCGGTCAGCAGCAGGACAAGCGGCCCATGGTCTTCCGAGCCCTTTTTTAAATGGCGGCGAATCTCTTGAGCCGTTCGCAGCCTGAATGCTTGGTGCTCCTTCCTTACTTGAATCAACCCTTTGATGTACTCCACGCTGGCTCGATTCTCCTCTTTCCGGTTCCAATCAAGCTGATTAACCGCATCAGGACTCGCATAGCTGTTCTCCACCCCGTATTTCGTGCGGAAAAATTCTTGCCCGCTATGAAGAAAAGGAATCCCTTGAGACAGCAAAACGAACGCTGTTGCCAGCCGGTGCCTTTTTTTATTTTTCTCTAGTTCTTCGGGAAAGCATGCCTCCAGTTTATCCCATAGCGTATAATTGTCATGAGATTCCACGTAATTGACGGATTGGCCCGGTTCAAGAAATAAACCAGCTCTCCCCCCGATCCCGATGCTGCCCCCGGCAACCTGAAACGCTTCACAGCTTAGTGACTCCCTCCCAAGCGCATACCCGCGATCATATAAATGAAAGGTGCTCCCCTTAATTACATCCCGGAACCAATCATTAAATTGAGCAATATTGGGCAGCTGGGCCTGATTGGATAAATTTGCTTTTTTCTCTTTCGGCAGCGCTGTGTTTAGCTCCCATCCTTCCCCAAGGAGGAGACAGCCGGGTTTATAGCGATCCGCTATTTTACAGGCTTCTTTCATCGTCTCTACATCCAAAATACCCATTAAATCAAAGCGAAAGCCATCAACATTATAAGCAGTCAGCCAGTACTTAAGGGAATCAAGAATAAACTTTCGCGCCATTTTGCGCTCAGAAGCGAAATCATTGCCGACACCTGTACCGTTCGAAGGCCTGCCATAGCTGTCCTGACGAAAGTAATAGCCCGGAACGAGCCTTTCAAAGTCGGAGGTTTCTCTCATGTACACATGATTGTACACCGCATCCATAATCACTCGGATCCCCGCCTGATGAAGGGCTTCAATCATGTTTTTCAGCTCTCGGATTCGGCAATAGGGGTCTTTAGGATTGGAGCTGTAGCTGCCTTCGGGCACATTAAAATAAAGGGGATTATACCCCCAATTATAATTGGCATCCGGCCGTATATCTGATATTCCGTAAAAATCATTGAACGGCAGCAATTCAAGGTGAGTGATGCCCAGCTCCTTTAAATAAGATATCCCCGCCGCACGCCTTTCCGTAAAAGCCAAATACTTACCTTTTTGTTTGACGCCGCTATCCGGATGCATCGAAAAATCACGGATGGAGCCTTCATAAATAATTGCATCAAGCGGCGAAGACAGCGGCGGAAGAGAATGCTGCAAAACGGCTGTTTTCCGCTCATCAATAATGCATGACCACTCACTGTGAAGCGACACAGCCTTGGCGTACGGATCACCAGTTTCATGCCATTGATTATTCACGCACACATGATACCGGTAGCATGCCCCCTCTAAATCAGCCGCAACCGCCGCTTCATATACGCCCCGGCGAATGCGGGTCATAGGCAAATAGGACACATCGGAGCTGTTTTGCCGCTTATATTTCAGCAGCACTTCCGTAGCCGTCGGCGCCCATACGCGGAAGCAGGTGCGTTCCGGCGTATAGCTGGCGCCTAAATCAGCCCCGCCATAATAAAAAGCTTCATCAAATTCCGGAGTGCGAACGACAGTGCCGATTTGTAAATCTGTCCGCATAAAGCGCTCATCTAAAATGGTGTGCGCGCGGCCAAATTCCGGCTGGATGGGGGAGCGGCAGCTGTACTTGATCCCCTCTTTCACCTGATCTGTTTCGAGCACCTCAAGCTCCAGCATGTCGTCTCCGCGCTCGAGAAAAAAGCGATCCGATCGCCCGCTATAATAAGCGGGAGGAAGTATGATCGTAATGATGTCCATCTGATCCAAATAGGCATGAAAAGGCCGATTCAGCATTGATCTCACTCCGTTCAATTAGTTAAACTCTTCCTTCTCTCTTTCGCTTGCTTCACTGCTGAAGACGAAATCCTCTTCCTCTTCCCATTCAGGACGGCGGACGCTCGTTGTCTGTCCGAAATCCAGCAAGCACTTCGCCGCCTTCAGCTGTTTCAATTTCAGCGGCGAGCTCATTCGCCGCAGCTGGTTAAACCACGAAGGGAAGCTGCGCTCATCGATCACTTGCAAATCAAAAGGTGCATTCGGATAGTCAATAAATCCATTTCGGCAGATTACTGCTTTCCGGATGGACAGTTCCACTTCCTGTTCTAAAAACAGCCTTTTGACCACTGTTTCCATTCGGTTAAGTGCCAGCATCGGACTTAATATCCTCATTTCTTTCTCAGCGAAACGCTTCTGCCAAAACCGCTCGCTTGACCCGATATACACCGCCTGGTCTTCCTCCTCCAGAAAAGTCAGGCACCATGCCTCCGTCGGTGTCAAGAGAATCATATCGAGTTCCATTGGAGCCTTCTTTAAGCTTAATACAGGATAATAGAGAAGCAAAAACGTATCGGGCAGTCGCTGCAATAAAAATTTTAAGCGCTCATCATGAAAATATTTATAATCAACATAGGATTTTTCCAGAATGGTTGAGCTTGCCCATTTCACTTGAAAGTTGAAAAGCTGATCCAGAAACAGCTGCTTCAATTCCTCTAAATTTTGAGAAGCAGACAGCTTATTCATATCGAATAGCGAGTGTTTCTCCCGCTTCTCAACAATCGGTTCGATCTCAGGCTCATCTTGGCGATGAAGCATGAGCTTCAGCTTAGTAAATATGCCTTGCTGCACCGGTTCCTCTTCAGTTTCTTCCTGATTCTCTCCTTCATCATCCAGCCAGCGCTGCCGTTCCCAATTGATTCTCACTTTCTCCCATTGTTGCATTTTCAAACGTATAAAGCGGGCCGGGTAACGGTACACATCTATTTCATAACGAGAGATGTAATCTTGCAACTTAATTAACTGTGCCATAACTCACTGATCCCTTTCATGTAATGATCGCAAATGCTTGGGCTTCTTCATACTTCGGCGTGCGGTCAAGATGCGTTCTATAAAGCACGACCTTCTCTGCTGCAAATTCCATCATCGGCGAAGCCGCAGGAAGCTGAAAAGGCTCCTCTCCCCGCCATTTTCTCGCCAGAGTAATATGCGGGCGAAACGGACGGGCTTCTAACTGAAACCCCGCCTTCCCACAAGCCTCTTGAACAGATTGCTGAAGGCTCATTAGCCGGGGGCTGTCTTTGACACCTGCCCAGAAAATCCTCGGGCTGTCAACTCTTCCGAAACAGCCGAAAGATTGAACGGCAAGCGAGAAAGTCCCGAACCCCTCCAGTCGCTCGGCCACATAGCCGCATGCCCGGCTGAGCTGATCTTCTTCCGCCCCTCCTAAAAAAGCCAGCGTTAAGTGAAGATCCTGTTCATGCACAAGGCGAGCAAAAGGCAAATGAAGATTTAGAAATTGCTGATGCAATTGTTTTTTACTCTCCGGCGGCAAAGCCAGTGCAAAAAAATAATGTTGTCGGTTCATTGGCACGCTCCTTCATCAACCTGTTTATTCCTATTTTACCAAAACCCAAACGGTTTCTACAAACTCTCAGCAAACAATAAACCCCTTCTCATTGATTGGATTAATATGAATATGTATGATAAAAATAAAGTAATACAGCAGAAAGGATGAACCTTTATTGAAGACTGTTCATAACATCGCAGAATTGATTGGAGATACTCCTTTAGTTAAATTAAACCGCCTCGCCCCTAAAGAGGGAGCGGACGTATATGTAAAACTCGAATTTTTTAATCCGAGCAAAAGCGTGAAAGACCGGGCCGCTTTTAATATGATTATTGAAGCGGAAAAATCCGGAAAATTAAAAAAAGGTTCAACGATCATTGAACCTACGAGCGGCAACACGGGCATCGGACTGGCCATGAATGCCGCAGCCAGAGGCTACAAAGCTATTCTCGTTATGCCGGATACGATGACGAAGGAACGGATTAACCTTCTGAAAGCGTACGGTGCCGAAGTGGTGCTGACAACCGGAAAAGAAAAAATGCCCGGCGCCATCAAGAAAGCGGAAGAACTGGCTGCGGCCATCCCCGGCAGCTTTATTCCGATGCAATTTGATAACGAAGCTAACCCGGATGCCCACCGGAAAACGACCGCTTTAGAAATCATTGAAGCTGTTCAGCAAATCGGCAAGCGTCTCGGTGCCTTCGTGGCGACAGCTGGGACAGGAGGCACCATTACGGGAACGGGGGAAGTGCTAAAAGAACATTTTCCCGATGTGAAAGTGCATGTCGCAGAGCCCGCCGGCTCACCTGTTCTTTCCGGCGGAAAACCGGGAAAGCACAAGCTCGTCGGCACAAGTCCCGGCTTTATCCCGAACACACTCAATGAAGAGGTATATGATAACATTTACAAAATTAAAGATGAGGAAGCCTATGAGACGGCCCGCCGGCTCGCCCGCGAGGAAGGCATTCTGGTCGGCCCTTCTTCGGGCGCTGCCTGTTTTGCAGCGATTCAGACAGCAAAATCTTTATCACAAAATGAAGTGGTTATTTGCATTGCCTGCGACACAGGAGAGCGCTATTTATCCAGCGACTTGTTTCAAGCATAAAGGGGCTGACTTCATAAGTCAGCCTTATTTATCCCGCATGTAAGATGCCTTTATCTTGCCCCTTCCATAATGGTGCAGGAGAACAGATTCGTCCGGGGCTGCACGATGCAGATGACAAAGGCGCTGCAGGAGGACGCTGCAATGACAACCTTTGTTCTTCTTTTCAGCAGCGAGGGAGAACCCTCCTGCGCTGTTTGAAGCTGCACTTTATTGCTTAACCGCCAATTCCCAAATCGCTTGGGCATAAATAGCTGTCGCCTTTAATAAATCTTCAATAAACATATATTCGTTCTTTTGATGAGCGACATCCGCACGCCCTGGAAATAGCGCTCCGTAAGCGACACCTGTTTTCAGTGAACGGGCATAGGTACCGCCGCCGATGGCTAATAGCTCCGCCTTCTCGCCGGTTTGTTCCTCATACACGGAAGCCAGTGTTTGAATAAACGGATCATTACGATTGACATGATGCGGCAGGCTATTAGAAAGGTTTTCTATTCGGAAGCCGCGGCTCTTCAGTTCCTTAACTAATGACGACTTCTTCTCCTCAAAAGGAAAAGTCACCGGATAGCGCATATTTAAGCCGAAGCGCCCTCCATCCTCTTTCGTATAAGAGAGCTTGCCAACGTTCACGGTCAAATCTCCTGTGATCTCATCGCGATATTTGATATTCAGCGCTTTGCCGCGGGAATCTTTAAAGAAGCATTCACTGGCCAGCTGAAAAAAGCGGGCAGCTTGCGAATCCAAATTCTCCTCCGCTAAAAATTCCGCTAAATACAGCCCGGCATTCTTTCCAAGGTCGGGCTCCATTCCATGAGCCGAAGCACCGATCATTTCAAAAACCAGCATGCCGCCATCAATGTAGTAGCGCCCATCTAGCTGATGCTCCCTCACAAAATCACTGTATCTTTGCAAGAGCGCGGTTTGCCCTCCATTTACTGCTACGATCGCTTTGGCATAATCCGGCACCATGTTATAACGCCGTCCTGATTCAAAGGAATGGACGTTGATCTCAGCCTCTGACTCATTTTCCTTCGCTTCTTTAGCCATCACGACATCAAAATCAGCAATTCCCTTTTCCGCAAATATGATGGGAAAATCCGCATCCGGCGCAAAGCCGATCGACGGCATTTCCTCCGTCTGAAAGTAGCGGTCTACGCAGCGCCAATCGCTTTCTTCATCCGTTCCGATAATCATTCGCACGCGCTTATGAAATGTCGTGCTTAGCTCTTTCACAATTTTCATTGCATAATAGGCAGCCATGGTCGGCCCTTTATCATCAATCGCTCCGCGGCCAAAAATTTTGCCGTCTTGGATCTCGCCGCCGAACGGATTAACCGTCCAGCCGTCTCCTTCCGGCACAACATCCACGTGACACAGGATTCCAAGCAGCTCTTCGCCGTCTCCGCATTCCAAGTGCCCCGCCAGATTGTCTACGTTTTTCGCTTTAAATCCATCCTTCTTTCCTAACTCCAGCATAAAGTCAAGCGCCTCTTTGACGCGCTCTCCGAGAGGCGCCTCAACCGTGGCGTGCTCCTCATCCAGCACGCTTTTAATAGAAATGAGCGACTGCAAATCGCGAAGCAGATCATCCTTATGCTTCTCCACTTCCTGTTTCCAATTAATGGTCACCATCTTCTTTTCTCCTTTCCTGTAATTCCTATATACATTCTACCTTGACCTGCCTTAAAAAAAAACATATTAGACCATCCTCAAATTCTCCTCATGCGGCATGAGCGTTTAAACGGCGATAATTAAGGAAATAGGTAAAAGAGAAAGTTCTTACTGCCGAAGTAAAAAGAAGGTAAAAAAAATGTAAAGTTCAGTTAATTTGATCGTTTTTCTAGAAATATCATTAAGAATGAGGTAAAATACAACTGTCAGACATCTTAAACTATTTAGTAAAGGAGCTGTCTGCGACAAAAGAATTACATATATCTTGAGAAGCTTCGTTTTCTCATTCAACCGCCGTCTTGTTGTATTGCCTATGGAAATAAGATGAGGGAGTGGTTTTTTGAAACCTTCAACAACTCGTATGCTAAACCGGATTAAATCAGTCTATATGTTTATAAAGGAAAACGGGACTGTTTCCACACAGGAAATTGTAGATGAGTTTGGCATCACTCCTCGCACCATTCAACGCGATTTGAATGTGTTAGCCTACAACGACTTGGTCGTCAGCCCAAGTCGCGGCAAGTGGACAACGACAGAAAAGAAAGTACGAATGACTTCTTAAAAGTCAATATAGTATAGCAAAGAATCCCTTGCCTTCCGGCAAGGGATTCTTCAGCTTTCCTGATCCATCAATAATTCAAGCTCTTTCGGCAGCAATTCACGGTATTCCCCCAGCTCAAGCTCCTCATCGAGCTGAAGAGGCCCCATGGATAAACGCTTCAGATAAACGACACGCTTACCTACAGCCGCAAACATCCGCTTCACCTGGTGAAATTTCCCCTCGGTGATGGTCAGTTCAATATCTGAGTGCAAACCGCTCTTTACAATAACAAGTTCTCCCGGCTTCGTGACATACCCATCATCTAAAGTCACTCCACGCCGGAACGCTTCGATATCAGCCGCCGTCACCTCCCCTTCAATGACAGCAAAATAGGTTTTCGGCACATGCTTTTTCGGGGATAACAGCCGATGGGAAAGCTTGCCGTCATTGGTGAGAAGCAGCAGCCCCTCCGTATCCTTATCGAGCCGTCCGACAGGAAACGGTTCAAACACGGCATGTTCGTGAGCGAGCAAATCGATGACCGTTTCCTCCCTCAAGTCTTCCGTTGCTGAAATAACACCGGGCGGCTTATTCATCATCAAATAAATAAACTCCCGATAATGTACTTCCTCTCCATGAACGAGAATGCGGTCCTCTTTCGGATTTACATGCTGCTTACCATCTTTCACTAACTCTTCATTCACCGCCACTTGTCCAGCCTTCAGCATTTTCTTTACTTCCTTGCGGCTGCCATAACCAATATTCGCTAATAATTTATCAATTCTCATAAGAAGCCTCCTTTTTAACACGCGACAGGATCAGCACCGTTGCGATGATGCATAATGTTCCGAGCCACTCCCCAAAGCCGAAAGCAACATTCAACAGCAGCACCGACAATAGAACCGCAGATAATGGCTCCACGCAGGCTAACAGACTCGTTTCCGACGGGCGCAAATAACGCAAACTTTCCAAGTAGAAATAAAAAGCCATCAGCGTTCCAAAAATGACTACAAATAAGATGGCGGCCACAGTAGAAAAAGAAGGCTCGCCTTCAAAGTTCCAAGGGGGATGCACGAAGCTGAAGATCACTCCGCCCAGCGTCATCGCCCAGCCGACCACTGCAATAGATCCCCACCTCTTCAATAATTCAATCGGATATACCGTGTAAAAAGCGAGGGCCAAGGCTGAACCCAGCCCCCAAAATAATGCCGTTCCGGAAATGGACAGCTCGCCGAGGCGGCCGCCGGTGACAAGAAAGAAGGTTCCAATCAGCGATAAAAACACGGCCGCCGCTTCCCTGAAAGCAGGCATAGCTTTCGATTGCATTGCGAAATAAAGAACGATCAGCACGGGTGCTAAATATTGTAGCACCGTCGCGGTTGCGGCATTGCCGCTAGCAATCGCTTCAAAGAACGTATACTGCACCCCAACCATCCCGAGAAGGCTGAATAATAGAAGCGATACCCGGCTAAAGCGGTCGTTCCAAATAGCCAAAACAGCCCATTTGGTGTTCCATGCCGCCCAGCTAAGAAGCACGAAGCCAGAAATGAGCAATCTTACGGTTACTAGCCACTCCACGCTTACATTCTGCTGCTGAAAAAGAAATTGCGCCGCTGCACCTGAACCTCCCCAAAACACCGCGCTTAACAGCACCATAACGATCCCCTTCATTCGCGAAGGATCCCCCATGATTCGCTCCCTCCTCAGATAGAAGAAAAGCAGGACTTCCTCCAGAAGAAAGCCTGCTTGTTCTAAGGTCATATTATGCTCTGGATATTTTAAATTTTTTCTTGATCTTATCTATTTTAGAACCGAACACAGCCGATGCCACACCAGACCGAAGGCTGAGATAAAAATAAACAGATGCTCCAATCGCCGCACAAATCGCGATTAACAAGATGCCCTGCCCTTTGCTCGCTTCATTAAACCACGGGGAAATCACTGAATAAACAGCCAACACGACCGCCGCCATGATCGCATTAAACATAACTATTTGCCAAAACCTTCTCTTCATTGACTTCAGCGAATAGCCGGCAAAATAGTGAATAACAAATAAATTGATCACAATAGACGCTGTGTATCCGACTGCCGTAGCATAAATGGCTCCATCCGTTTCAAACCATTTGATAAACGGAATATTCAAGCTTAGCTTCAGCAAAATCCCAACGAGTAAGCTCAGCACTGTAAACCTCTGTTCATTGATTCCTTGCAAAATCGCCGCTGTCACGGAAAACAGAGCAAATAAAATCGCACTCGGCGCATAATGGCGCAGAATTTCGGTCCCCGTTTCACTATGCTCATAAAACACCGTATAAAACGGTTCCGCCAAAACCATAATGCCGATCACTGCCGGTACAGTCAAAAATAATAGCACTTGAAATGTTTGATTCAATTGCTGTTTCATTTTTTGATAATCGCCGGAAACAAAGGAGTTTGTGATAATCGGCACGAGCGTCATCGCAAAGGCCGTCGCTAAAGATACCGGGATAATGACAATTTTCTGCGCGCTGAAATTTAATATTCCAAACAGCGTATCCGATACTTTTGCCTGGCCAATCTCTGTCATCGCGCGATTAAATGTCGCCATATCAATGAGCTGATAAAGCGGCATCGCCACACCGACAAATACGAACGGGATCGCATACACGATAATTTCTTTATAAATATCAACAAGGGAGACTTGGACTTTGCCCCGGTTCTTTTGAAGAAGCAAATCCATGCTTTTTTTGCGCTTCAGCCAATACCAAGACAGAACAAGCAAGCCAAATAACGCCCCGATAAAAGCCGCGAAGGTGGCAACGCCGATTGCCTTGACGACATTTCCGTCTAACATGTTCATAACAACATAAGCGCCGATGAGCACAAAAGCTATGCGGGCAATCTGCTCCACAACAACGGATACCGCGGACGGACCCATGGATTGATGCCCTTGGAAGAAGCCGCGCATCAAGCTCATAAAAGGCACAATGATCAAGGCGAAGCTGACTGCCCGAATCACGTAAGCTACCTCTTCGATCGAATAGATTTGCTGTTTATCCAATACGACTAACTCCGCAAAAAACGGAGCGAAAACATACATGACAGCAAACGAAAGGAAGCCTGTAAGGAACATAAGCACAAGCCCCGATTGAAACAGCCGCCTGCCGACTGCGTATTCTTCAAGCGCATTGTACTTAGCAATGAATTTCGACACAGCCAGCGGCACACCAGCTGTGGCAATGCTGATGAATATCGTATAAGGCACATAGCCATACTGATAAAGCGAAACCGATTCTTCTCCAACAATTGAATAAAATGGGATGACATAAAACAGTCCCAGAAACTTGGCGATAAACGTGCCCAGCGTTAAAATAAAGGTTCCTCTAATTAGCTTTGAAGACATACAGATCCTATTCTCCATTCCTACTAAAGAAAAATGTAAACACTAACACACAGTTTACCTCTTTTAAAGAGGACTGACAATTTTTTATGGAAAAATAGTTGGCGTTACTATTCAATCTTCTTCATTCCATTGACAAAATTAATGAAGATCCTCTACCATTAATAGAATTGGTAAAGAAAAAGCAGGTGATAACATGGATTTTGACGTAATCGTTATTGGCGGCGGACCTTCCGGACTGATGGCTGCCATAGCCGCTGCCGAACAGAAAGCTCAAGTGCTGCTCCTTGACAAAGGAAGCAAGCTGGGACGAAAGCTGGCCATTTCCGGCGGCGGGCGCTGCAATGTAACGAATCGGCTGCCGGCTGATGAAATCATTCGGCATATCCCGGGCAATGGCCGTTTTTTATACAGCGCGTTTTCGATTTTTAATAATGAAGACATTATCCGATTCTTTGAAGATCTCGGCATCCAGCTAAAAGAGGAGGATCACGGCCGGATGTTCCCGGTATCCGACAAAGCGCAATCGGTCGTCAATGCTTTGCTGAAACGCATTGATGAGCTAGGAGTAGCTGTCCGTGTCAATACTGCAGTCGCCGACATATTGTATCGGAACGGCCGCACAGTTGGCGTGAAATTAAAGGACGGGCAAGTGATTGCCAGCCGAGCTGTTATCGTTGCCGCCGGAGGCAATTCTGTTCCTCATACCGGATCCACAGGAGATGCCTACCCTTGGGCCGAAAAAGCCGGCCACACCGTCACGGAACTCTATCCGACCGAAGTCCCGGTCACATCCGATGAAGAATTCATTAAAAAGAAAACCCTTCAAGGGCTTTCTTTAAGAAATGTGGCCCTCAGCGTGCTGAATTCAAAAGGAAAAGGAATCATTACTCATCAGATGGATATGATCTTTACCCACTTTGGGATTTCTGGACCAGCTGTGCTCCGCTGCAGCCAGTTTGTCGTGAAAGAGTTAAAAAAAGCGAAACGGCCGGAAGTCATCATGGCGATTGACAGTCTCCCGGCTAAAAATGAAGAACAGCTTTTTCAAGAAATCTGCCGCTTAGTGAAAAATCATCCGAAGAAATCGCTCAAAAACTGTTTAAAGAGCTTTCTTCCTGAACGATACGTATTATTCCTGCTTGAGCAAGCGGAGATCGACACGGAAATGGCTTCAAGCGGAATTGCTGCCGAAAAGATCCGGAGATTTGTCCATCTTTGTAAAGATTTCCGTTTCACTGTCAATGGCACTCTACCTCTAGAAAAAGCCTTTGTCACAGGCGGCGGCGTTTCCATTAAAGAAATTGAACCCAAAACAATGGCTTCCAAAAAAATGGCCGGTCTCTACTTTTGCGGCGAGGTGCTGGACATTCACGGCTACACGGGGGGATATAATATTACTTCCGCCTTTATAACAGGCCGGCTTGCTGGCCTGAATGCCGCTCAACCCAAGTGAAAAAGCAGGAAAAAAGTGAACTTTTTTCCTGCCCTCGTTCCGTTAAGAAAAACGATGTGCTTTAGCCATACGTTTTAAAATGATGGTTTTTTGAGATTCTTCTGTATGGCCGTTCACTTGCGACTTTGCTCGTTTCGGTCTTGTCCAATTGTGGTGAAACTGCTCAGAGTGCGGATCTAATTGATCTTTATAACTCATGCCCTCACCTCAAATGAAATAAAATTCGATATTCACATGAATATCTTTTATAGGATGCTTCGATCTCCCTGAGCTATGCGTTCATTTTTTGCCTCAAGTGAGTTTTCACATAATGAAAGAAGAGCAAAGGCTGCCACGCAGCCTCGTAGCGGGAAAATTCTTGAAGCGGAAGTCTCGCGGCATCTGATATGCGGAATAAATCGAAAAGGAGCTGGTTTCCAAATGGAACCGGCTCCTTCTTCTGTTCATTTCGTTTTTCCTGTCCACTCCAGCATGCCGCCGACCATGTTTCGAACTTTAAAGCCTTGTTCTCGCATATAATAGCAGACATTTTCGCTGCGGCGTCCGGAACGGCAAACGAAAATATATTCCTTGCCTTTTTCGAATTGATCTACATGTTCAGGAATCGTTCCCATAGCGATATGTTTGGCGCCGGGAATCATTCCGCCGGCTACTTCTTCATCTTCGCGGACATCGACAATTTCCAGCTTTTCTCCTTGTTCTAGCTTCTGCTTGAGCTCTTCGGGTGTGATAATTTCAATCGGATTCATCGGAAACCTCCTTGTCTTAGTTAGCCACGATATTTACTAATTTGCCCGGTACCGCAATGACTTTGCGCACTGTTTTGCCCGCCAATTGCTCTTTCACTTTTTCTTCGTTCATCGCCGTTTGCTCCATTTCTTCACGAGTGGCGTCTTTGGCAATCATTAATTTAGCCTTCAACTTGCCGTTGATCTGAATGACAATTTCCACTTCATCATCCACAAGTTTGCTTTCCTCAAATTCCGGCCATGGATGGTAGCTGATCGTTTCATTATGCCCCAGCTTCTCCCATAGCTCTTCCGTCATATGCGGGGCGATTGGAGAAAGCAGCTGAATGAAGCCTTCAATATATGGTTTCGGCAATGTTTCCGCTTTGTATGCCTCGTTAACAAATACCATCATTTGCGAAATTGCCGTGTTAAAGCGAAGATGCTCATAGTCTTCCGTTACTTTTTTCACTGTTTGATGATACACCTTTTCCAGCTCTGTTCCCGTTTCCGTTATTTTATCGGAAAGCTCTCCGTTATCCTGGACGACTAAACGCCATACCCGGTCAAGGAAGCGGCGAGCGCCATCTACGCCAGTTGTCGACCAAGCGATGGAGGCATCCAAAGGCCCCATAAACATTTCATATAAGCGGAGAGTGTCAGCTCCGTGACTGTTGACAATCTCATCGGGGTTCACAACATTCCCTTTCGATTTGCTCATTTTCTCGTTGTTTTCGCCAAGAATCATTCCTTGGTTAAATAACTTTTGGAACGGTTCTTTCGTAGGCACAATGCCAAGATCATACAATACTTTATGCCAAAAACGAGCGTATAATAAGTGAAGAACCGCATGCTCGGCTCCCCCGATGTAAATATCCACAGGCAGCCATTTCTTTAGCTTTTCCGGGTCAGCCAGCGCTTCTGTGTTATTCGGGTCGATATAACGCAAATAGTACCAGCAGCTTCCCGCCCATTGCGGCATGGTATTTGTTTCGCGGCGGCCTTTTTTGCCTGTTGCAGGGTCAACTACATTTACCCACTCTTCAATATTCGCCAGCGGAGATTCCCCCGTACCGCTCGGTTTAATTTCCGTTGTCTCCGGCAGCATAAGCGGCAGCTCTGATTCAGGTACGGGTGTCATCGTACCATCTTCCCAATGAATGATTGGAATCGGTTCTCCCCAATAACGCTGGCGGCTGAACAGCCAATCCCGCAGCCGGTATGTCACTTTTTTCGCGCCAACTTCTTTCTCCTCCAGCCACTCGATCATTTTGGCAATCGCTTCTTCTTTCCCCAGCCCGTTTAAGAAATCGGAGTTGATATGTTTTCCGTCGCCAGTGTAGGCTTCTTTTTCAACATCTCCGCCAGCAACGACCGCTTTGATCGGCAGGTTAAATTTCTTCGCAAACTCATAGTCGCGCTCATCGTGAGCAGGCACAGCCATGATGGATCCTGTTCCATAGCTCATCAGGACATAATCCGCAATCCAAATCGGCATTTTTTCGCCGTTCACTGGATTGATAGCGTAGGCGCCAGTGAAGACACCGGTTTTATGTTTAGCCAGATCGGTGCGCTCTAAATCGCTTTTCGATTTGACTTCCTCTAAATAATTAGCTACTGCTTGCTGATTCTCCGCTGTAGTGATTTTTTTGACAAGCGGATGCTCGGGAGCCAGCACAGCGTAAGTCGCTCCAAACAGGGTATCAGGACGCGTTGTGAAAACCGTAAATGTATCCTTATGTCCAGCGATCGCAAAGGTGACTTCCGCTCCTTCTGAACGGCCGATCCAGTGGCGCTGCATCTCTTTAATGCTTTCCGGCCAATCAAGCTCCTCTAAGTCTTCAAGCAACCGGTCGGCATAGGCTGTGATCTTTAACATCCACTGCTTCATCGGGCGACGTTCAACCGGATGGCCTCCCCGCTCACTTTTTCCGTCGATGACTTCCTCGTTCGCCAGCACCGTACCAAGCGCCGGGCACCAGTTCACCGGCACTTCATCCACATATGCAAGGCCTTTTTTATAAAGCTGCAGGAAAATCCATTGAGTCCACTTGTAATAGTTAGGATCTGTCGTGTTGATTTCCCGTTCCCAATCATAGGAAAACCCTAATGATTTAATTTGCCGGCGGAAATTGTTAATATTCTGCTCAGTAAATTGTGCCGGGTCATTTCCCGTATCAAGCGCATATTGCTCTGCCGGCAATCCAAAGGCATCCCAGCCCATCGGATGAAGGACATTGTAGCCTTTCATCCGCTTGTAGCGGGACAAAATATCCGTAGCGGTATAGCCTTCCGGATGACCGACATGAAGCCCCGCTCCAGACGGATAAGGAAACATATCCAGCGCATAAAATTTCGGCTTATTTTGATCCTCAGTTGTGCGAAAGGTCTGATTCTCTTCCCAGTATGTCTGCCACTTTTTTTCAATTCGATGATGATCAAAGCTCATCTGTAACATCCTCCTTGTTGAATTGATGATTAAATTTAAAAAAACTCCCGCCCCATCAATTGGGACGAGAGATTATTTCCCGCGGTACCACCCAGATTAATGCCCACCAAAACGGCATTCGGCTTATGTCTTTAACGCAGATCGGCGGCAAGCGCTAATCTGCAATGCTTCACGCTTGCGACTCTAAAGGCGAGTTCATGGTCCTGCTGACTGGCTTTCACCGGCCGCCAGCTCTCTAATTCCAGCGGGTCTCCACTACTACTCCTTGTCATCGTCTTTTTCATCATGATCTACGACCATTTTAGACAAAATTGCAAATGGTTGCAAGCTTAATGAGAAGAAATCGATGTCTCAGAGGAGTTCTTCTGCTTCTTCAGCGGATAATCGTGCCCCACTGCCAGGAAAAGGGCGGCAACCAGCAGAACGATCAATGCCCCAAACAATGCCGGCATTCCATACAGATCAACCAGCACGCCGCCGATCACCGGGCCAAACATTCGTCCGGCGGTTGCAGTACTGTTAACAATTCCTTGATAAAAGCCTTCCCTGCCTGAAGGAGACAGCTGATTGGCAATCGTCGGAACAGCTGGCCACACGAGCATTTCACCGATCGTTAAGATCAGCATCGCTGCCACAAATCCTTTAAAATCCTGCGCAAAAGCGGTCACTCCATAGGAAACGATAAATATCAAAATACCGATGATGATTTGCTTTTTCATATTGTCTTTAAAGCTGCGCACAAAGTAATTCACAAGCGGCTGGCCAAAAACAATAAATGCACCGTTGATCGTCCATAATAAGCTGTATTGCTTCAAGCTGATGTTAATTTCCTGAGTGTAGCTTGCAATCGTGGATTGCCACTGCACATATCCGATCCAGCAAAGCATATAAGCCCCGCAAAGAATCGATAGCGCCAGCAGCTTGCTGCGGTTTTTGACCATGCCGTTCTCTGAAATCACATTCATTTGGGCTCCCTTGACTTCGCTCATATGGCGGTAGCCAACAGCGGCTATCAGAAAAAACACGGCAAACATCGCTAAATTAGCGATGAATATATAATTAAATGAAAAGGAAGCAACCAGTCCTCCAAGTGCGGACCCAATAGCCACACCGGCATTCTGAGCCACATAAACCGCATTGAAGGCTCTGCGCCCGCCATCCGCCCATACCGCTCCTGCAAGAGCATACACAGCTGGAAAGATAATGCCCGATCCCAGTCCAACTAATGTTAAGAAAATGACGTACTGCGGCCACCCGTGCCAGAATACCATCGCAGTCATCGAAGCGACGTTCACGATTGCCCCTAACAAGATGGAAAGATATCCGCCGAGACGATCAAACAGAAAACCGCCTAATAGATTGCCGATCACCGATGCTCCCGCGTTTAACATTAAGACAAACCCTGCAACCGACAAGGACTTTTCTAACTGGCCGTGAATATAGATCGTGTTAAGCGGCCATAAGAACGAAGCGCCTGTCACATTAATGACCATTCCGATTACTAGCAGCCAAACTGCTTTTGGCATCCTGCTTCCTCCTTCCATTAGTTCAATTGTTCCCGCATGTAAGATGCCCCAAGACTCCCGCATCAAGCAGGGAGCAGGGAAGCAATCTATTCGGGAGATCCCGCCACCTGAATGTCCGATTCGCTCGGACCTGCACGATGCAGGGAACAAAGCTGCTGCAGGACGAAGCGATAGCAGCCTTTGTTCTTCTTTCCAGCAGCGAGGGCGGAAGATGTACTCCCGCCGTTTGAAACCTCAATTTATTTCGTATATCAAAACATTATTGTAGTAGTTTCTATAAGGGGTTTCAATATCTTTCCTGATCTTAAAATTCTGATTTATCGGGGTTGGATTTTTTCCGTTTTTTCATGATACACTTTCTTCATAAATAAGGAGGAAGTTAGATGAAAGTAAATCCGTTTCCTTACGCAAGTGATCATAAACGGTATCATACGTGGAATTATCACTTACGGAATAAATTTGGACATAAAGTATTTAAAGTAGCCTTAGATGGCGGGTTTGATTGCCCTAACCGCGACGGCACCGTGGCCTATGGCGGCTGCACCTTCTGCAGCGCAGCCGGATCTGGAGATTTTGCTGGAAAACGCACAGATCCGTTAGAGAAACAATTTGAAGACATCCGTCAAAGCATGCACAAAAAATGGAGAGACGGAAAATATTTGGCCTATTTTCAAGCGTATACGAATACACACGCACCAGTTGATGTACTCCGGGAGAAGTTTGAAACCGCGCTGAAATTAGATGGCGTCGTAGGATTATCGATCGCCACGCGGCCCGATTGCTTGCCCGATGAGGTCGTTGACTATTTAGCCGAACTTCATGAGCGTACCTATCTTTGGGTAGAGCTTGGCTTGCAGACGGTTCACGAAAAGACGGCCGCTCTTATCAATCGCGCCCATGATTATCAGACTTATCTGGAGGGTGTAAACAAGCTCCGCAAGCACGGCATCCGTGTGTGTTCCCATATTATTAACGGCTTGCCGCTTGAAACGCCGGACATGATGATGGAAACAGCCCGCGCAGTCAGCGCTCTTGATGTGCAGGGGATTAAAATCCATCTGCTGCATTTATTGAAAGGAACACCGATGGTCAAGCAGTTTGAAAAAGGGCTGCTGGAGTTTTTGTCTTTTGAAGAATATGTCCAGCTCGTTTGCGATCAGCTCGAAGTTTTGCCGCCGGACATGATCATTCATCGCATCACCGGCGATGGGCCAATCGATTTATTAGTTGGACCGATGTGGAGCGTCAATAAATGGTCCGTATTAAATTCGATCGATGCCGAGCTTGAACGCCGCGACAGCTGGCAAGGAAAGTGGTATTACAAGGAGGAAGTTAAGCGATGAATTTGGATGGAATTTTACCATTTGCAAGAAAGCTGCTGGAAAAGACGGTGAAAGAAGGGAGCCTAGCGATTGATGCGACTATCGGCAACGGCCATGATACAGTGTTTCTTGCCCGTCTCGTTGGCGAGAGCGGACACGTTTTTGGCTTTGACGTACAGCAGCAAGCGCTGGAAAGAACAGCTGCTCTCGTAGAAGAACACTCCTTAACCGGCCGAACGACACTTTTTCACCGCGGCCATGAACAAGCCTCCGCTTCCATTCCAGAAAAATGGCACGGCCGAATTTCCGGCGCCATCTTCAATCTCGGTTATTTGCCTAAAGGGGATAAATCAATCGTCACCAAGCCTGAAACGACGATTCAAGCGGTAGAGCAAATCTTCTCTCTCCTGCAGCCGGGCGGTCTGATCGTGCTCGTCATTTATCACGGCCACGCGGAAGGTGCGGTAGAAAAGGACAAGCTGTTAGCCTATGTGAAAGAGATAGATCAAAAAACCGCCCACGTGCTGCAGTATCAGTTTATTAATCAAGTCAATCATCCGCCGTTCATTATTGCCATCGAAAGAAGATAGGATCGAAATAGAGAGCTATCCGAAAACAGGATCTCGGCTCAAAAATAAAAAACAACCCCCAAGAATGCGATTCCACCAGCATTCTTGGGGGTTTAATTTCAGCCAGTTTGACTCCCTGTCTAGCAAAATGAGTCGTTCTCTTCGTCCGAATGGGAGGTTGCCCGATTCATATTCGCTCCCGCACAATGCAAATTGCAAAGGCGCGGCTGCAAAACGCCGCGATGGCAGCCTTTTCCTTTCTTTTCAGCGGCGGGGAGTGCCCCTTTACTGTTTGAAAACGTTACGCTTTCGCCGCATCAGCCAGCAGTTCAAATGAGCGCAGCTTCTGTTTGAAATCGTAAATAATAGATATGGCCATGATTTGCTCCGTTTGGTACAGCTCACTCAGCCGATGCAGCTCATCTCTCACTTTTTCCGGCGTTCCCACGATCATCCGCTTGCGGTTTTCCCAGACGCGCTGCTGTTCAAAAGGGCTGTATGGATAGGCTGCGGCCTTTTCAGGACTCGGTGTGCCGCTGGATGGCATGCCCTGCTCCAGCATCACCAAAGACAGGTCCAAGCTGGAGGCCATTCTTTCCGCTTCTTCATCATTTTCCGCGCATACCACAAATACGGCCACCATGCTTTTAGGCTGCTTTAAATAGGCGGATGGCCGGAAATTGCGGCGGTACTCCTCCATATATTGCGGTCCGCCTTCCCCGTTGATAAATTGCGCAAAGGTGTAAGGCAGTCCCTTAGAAGCAGCCAGCATAGCGCTCGACGGACTAGATCCGAGCAGCCACATTTCGGGCACTTGCTGAACAAGAGGCGTAGCTTTCAGTCCTCCATAAGGATTTCTCGCGATGTCGTCCGTTAAGTAACCGAGCAGTTCATCAATCTGCTCCGGGTAACGATCAACGGGACGATAGCGGCTCCCCCCTTGAAGAGCCATCGTAGCGGCCGGCATGCCCCCTGGAGCGCGTCCTAAGCCTATATCTATTCTTCCTGGCGCCAGCCCTTCCAGTACGCGGAAGTTTTCTGCCACTTTGTATGGGCTGTAGTGAGGAAGCATCACACCCCCAGAGCCGACACGAATGGTTGTCGTCTTCGCGGCAAGGAAGGAAATCAGCACCTCCGGCGAAGAACCGGCAAGGCTTGGGGAATCGTGATGCTCCGACACCCAAAAGCGCTCATATCCTAACTGCTCCGCATGCCTGGCAAGCTCTACTGTTTGTTTTAATGCAGCTTCCGCGGTCATTCCTTCAGAAATCGGCGATTGATCCAACACACTTAATTGCAAAGCCAATTATGACATCTCCTTTTTTTTGGATGCCCTCATTTTATTTCGGATTCCGAATAATGTCTATTGAATTGCCTACCCTTGTTTTTTAAACCACTTAGGAAAGGCCCGCTGCACCCGCCGGTAGGTCCGGCCGTTTAAGTAAAAAAACCAGCTGGCGGTGCCGCTTTTGCGGATCATTTTTTTAGAGATGGCACGTATTTCTTTCTGCTGAAAGACTTTGTCATCCGAAAGATAGACACCGAGCAGCCCCCGGTTGATCAGCTGATGAAAACGGGCATGCGGCAGACCCTTCGTATGCTTGTCCGCTTCTTCAATAAAGTAAATCATTCTTTCCAGCAACATTTCCTCGTTCTGATAATAGAAACAAAAGTTCAAATCCCCGCCGACCCGGTCTTCTGCCTGGTCGATCAAATAGTCCAGCAAAATATGCAGCCCTTGAATATAAGGAAAGTAGCCGTCGTGAACGACTTTGGCTTGCTGCCGGTCCATTTCATCAGCGAGACTGTATGAAATCAAACAAAAAATGCCTAGTGTCGAGCCTGCACATGCTGAGAATTCATACCACTCCATATCCGGAAGCGCAGATTGATGCTGAGAAAACCAATTTTTCAAACGCTCTTCTCTTTCTTCTATTTGAACATGCTTATGTATTTGCAAATCGCAGTAGTAGCGGCACAGTTCCTGAAGATAAGGATAGGTGATGTGATACTCGCGAATGGAAGCAATCACCGACTGACATTCTTTAACCAATGCCGCCAAGTAGCCGCCGTCCTCTTGATCTTCTCGACAACGGTAGTAGGAGCGAAGCGGCGCATCCGCCGTCAAGCAATCCTCCATCGCTTCATGAAGAGCGGCAAAATCTTTTGGGTCAAGCGACGTGCTGCGGTCGCAAAGATTATCCAAATAATCACTGATCGTTTGATAAGCAACAATAAAGCGAACAGCTTCCCTTAGTTTTTCTCCGGACAGCAGCGCCAATACAGCGCCTCCTTCGCAATGAAACGTTTTATATTGGATGCTTGCAAGCGCTTGCTGCCGCAGTTCATCGTTTGGGATTTTCCCCGCTTGCGCTCTCCAATAATCCAGCTGCTCATGAACAATCGGAAACACTTCTTTATAAATGCTGTGCATCAAGCCAAGCGGTGTAACAGGTACCGACATTCCTTCACCTCATTTATCTATGACATACCCTAGCAGTCGCAACCGGTTTTCGACAAATGTTTTGGCATACTCGAACACATCCTCCCGTTCCGGTTCATTAAATACCTCATGATAGAGGCCTGCCCATTCTTTATACAACATTTCCGAAAGATCCAGTTGGTGAAACCATTTTCTTACTGTTTTTTTATCGACAATCAAATCCTCCCCCGCTTGCATAACAAGCAGCGGCACATCCGGAAAGCTTGCTGCTTTTAGCGCGGCCAGCTTGATGGCTTGATTCAATTCACGGTACCAGCGGACGGACACTTTGTTGATATACAGCACATCTTCCTTGTCGGCCTCTATAACCTCCTGATTTCTCGTCGCCATTTCAACCGTGATCCCCGAAGAAAACTTGAAGGAAGGTGCTAATGAATTGAGCCCGTGCGAGACCATATCCATCAACTTAGGCGGCGTCTGCAACAAGCCGAGACATGGAGAAGACAAGATGACCCCGGCTAATTCAAAGCTTTGCTCTTGAAGCAGGCGAATGGCGATGAGTCCTCCCATGCTATGACCGAGCAAAAAGACCGGCAAATCAAATTGAAAAGCGGCTTCCACCCAGTCCCGCACCTCTGTCAGGTACTCATTAAACGAAGAGATATGCCCCCTCTTAGCGCGCGATGTCATGCCTTGCCCCGGCAGGTCTCCCATGACGACATGAAACCCCGCTTCCCGCCACATTTCAATCAGCCAGCCATAACGTCCATGGTGCTCCATCGCCCCATGAATGATCACGATCACACCTTTAGGCTGCTGTTCCGTTTCCCACTTCCACATATGTCATTCCTCCTCTGGCTTCATGCTGAACCTATACTGTAGCACGAAGCCAGCTAAAAAATTTGGTCTATATGTCTTTATTATACAAATCTTTTTATATTAGATAAAATGATATGAAAGCCGCTATTAGGAAAGGAGTTTTTTCAGACATGATCTATCCTTACAAAGATAAAGTGCCTGCTATTGCCAAAACGGCCTATATCGCTGATTATGCAACTGTCACAGGCGATGTGACCATCGGCGAAGAGTCAAGTGTATGGTTTCACACCGTGATCCGCGGAGACGTCGCTCCGACAATCATCGGCAGGAAGGTGAATATTCAAGACAATTCCGTCCTGCATCAAAGTCCCCATAATCCTCTCATCATTGAAGATGAGGTAACCGTCGGCCACCAAGTCATTCTGCACAGCTGCAAAATCAGAAAAAAAGCATTGATCGGCATGGGCTCCATCGTTCTTGATAACGCCGAAATAGGAGAAGGAGCTTTCATTGGCGCAGGCAGCTTGATCCCGCCGGGAAAAGTCATCCCTCCTCACTCACTGGCTTTCGGGCGCCCGGCTAAAGTCATCCGCGATCTCAATGACCGCGACCGCAAAGATATGGAACGGATCGTGAAGGAATACGCCGAAAAAGCGCAGTACTATAAAAGTCTGCAAAAATCTTAAAAGAACAGCCTTCCGCTGCAGCGGAAGGCTGTTCTTATCTGCATGTTATTTAGAGGCTTGCTCTTTTAAAATAGCAGCCTTGTCTGTTTGCTCCCAAGGAAGCTCGATATCCGTGCGGCCAAAATGTCCGTAAGCAGCCGTTTGTTTGTAAATTGGACGGCGCAGATCCAGCATTTTAATAATGCCGGCTGGACGCAGATCAAAGTTGGATCGGACAAGCTCTACGAGAACTTCTTCAGATACTTTGCCAGTACCAAACGTATCGACAGCGATGGATACAGGCTGAGCGACGCCAATGGCATAAGCAAGCTGCACTTCACATTTGTCAGCAAGACCGGAAGCTACAATATTCTTCGCCACATAGCGAGCCGCGTATGCCGCAGAACGGTCGACTTTTGTCGGATCTTTTCCGGAGAAAGCACCGCCTCCGTGACGGGCATAGCCTCCATACGTATCCACAATGATCTTGCGGCCTGTTAAGCCCGCATCTCCTTGAGGACCGCCAATGACGAAGCGGCCTGTTGGGTTAATAAAGAATTTTGTTTCCTCATCGATGAATTCTTTAGGCACAACAGGATCAATTACATGCTTTCGAACATCGTGCTGAATTTGCTCAAGTGTTATTTCAGGATGATGCTGCGTAGAGATCACAATCGTATCGATTCGAACTGGCTGATCGTTTTCATCGTATTCTACCGTTACTTGAGTTTTTCCGTCAGGACGCAAATAAGCAAGAATTTCTTCCTTGCGAACTGCTGTTAAACGGCGGGATAATTTATGAGCTAAAGAAATCGGCAAAGGCATAAGCTCCTTCGTCTCATTGCAGGCAAATCCGAACATAAGCCCCTGGTCACCTGCACCGATCGCTTCAATTTCTTCATCGCTCATTTGTCCTTCACGGGCTTCCAGCGCTTGATCGACACCGGCTGCGATATCCGCCGACTGTTCATCAATTGAAGTCAGCACGCCGCATGTGTGAGCATCAAAGCCGTATTTAGCGCGGTCATAGCCTATTTCTTTAATTGTGTCACGCACAATTTTATTAATATCGACATAGGAAGACGTCGTAATTTCCCCAGCTACTAACACGAGACCTGTCGTCACTGATGTTTCTGCAGCCACTCGTGCGTTCGGGTCTTTGGATAGAATTTCGTCAAGAATCGCATCGGAGATCTGATCACAGATTTTATCCGGATGACCTTCCGTTACGGATTCCGAAGTGAATAGACGACGGTTTTTTGTCATGAAATTTCCTCCTTTAGTTGATCGGTCCGATCTTTAGTTGCACGGTACTCATTCCCCTAAGTTTATCCATTGAAAAATAAAAAAACCTCTCCGCATCATTAAAGAGAGGAAAGGTTTAACGTGTCAACATAGGCCTTTCACTCTTATCGTCCAAGGCTTGGACCTTGCTGCAGGTTAGCACCTTTGTCTTGAATGAGATCATCCAAGCAGGTTGCCGGGCTTCATTGGGCCTGTCCCTCCACCAGCTCAGGATAAGAGTATCCGTTCAATGATACATCTTACGGAATATAGCGATTGCTGTCAACCCAAAGTTTCTTCCTAATTCTAGCTTTTTCCGAGTTCCTTCATATTTATGTATCTGTCTGATAATAATAAGAGAAAAAAGAAAACAAAAAAATGCGCGAATAGTATAGACTAATCATCCGAATGTGTTATACTATTTTTTGAGTAAATGAATGAGCAAATAACTAATTTAAATTTCGATAAAGGATGGTTATTAATTTATGAAAACTGTAAGCGTTTCACATGAAATTGTCGAACTTCTAAATGGTTCAAACATCATCATGCAGCCGTCTGTATCCCAGCTTGTTGAAAAGGTGCTGAACCGCAAAGAAGGTATCCTAACTGCCTCTGGTGCTGTCCGGGCAGAAACAGGAAAATATACAGGACGTTCTCCTAAAGACAAATTTATTGTTGAAGAAGCTTCAGTCAAAGATAAAATCGATTGGGGATCTGTTAATCAGCCAATTTCTGAAGCCGTCTTTGACCAATTATACACAAAAGTCATTAACTATTTAAAGGAAAAAGACGAACTGTTCGTATTCAAAGGATTTGCCGGAGCGGATTCCTCGCATCGCCTTCCGATCCAAGTCATTAACGAATATGCATGGCATAACTTATTTGCCCACCAATTATTTATTCGTCCAACAGAAGAAGAACTGAAGGATCATAAAGCGGGCTTCACCATCGTTTCGGCACCTGACTTTAAAGCAGATCCGGCTGTAGACGGCACTCATTCTGAAACGTTTATCATTGTTTCATTCGAACGCCGCATCGTTCTAATCGGCGGAACAGAATATGCCGGCGAAATGAAGAAATCGATTTTCTCCATCATAAACTTCCTGCTTCCTGAAAATGAGGTTCTATCCATGCACTGCTCGGCCAATGTTGGTTATGAAGGAGATGTCGCCCTATTCTTCGGCCTTTCCGGCACAGGAAAAACCACTTTATCCGCTGATCCTAACCGCCGTTTAATCGGAGATGAT
The DNA here is from genome assembly GCF_002797355.1 of Bacillus xiapuensis. GTDB lineage: Bacteria > Bacillota > Bacilli > Bacillales > Domibacillaceae > Bacillus_CE > Bacillus_CE xiapuensis. The sequence goes on from NZ_KZ454939.1 coordinate 2,266,893, forward strand.
GAGCATGGCTGGTCTTCCAACGGCGTTTTCAACATTGAAGGCGGATGCTATGCCAAGTGCATCAACCTTTCACAAGAAAAAGAGCCGCAAATTTTTAACGCGATCCGCTTTGGCTCTGTTCTGGAAAATGTGATCGTGGACAAAGACACGCGCATTCCTGATTACGACGATAACACCTTAACGGAAAACACTCGTGCGGCTTACCCGCTGCAAGCCATTGATAATATTGTGGACCCAAGTGTAGCTGGCCATCCGAATACAATTATTTTCTTAACAGCTGATGCATTCGGGGTCTTGCCTCCGATTAGTAAATTAACAAAGGAACAGGCGATGTATCACTTCCTAAGCGGATACACTTCTAAGCTAGCTGGAACCGAGCGCGGAATTACAAGTCCGCAAGCGACCTTCTCTACGTGCTTCGGCTCTCCGTTTCTTCCTTTGCCGGCCACGCGCTATGCAGAAATGCTAGGAAAGAAAATTGATGAGCACAATGTTCAAGTCTTCTTAGTAAACACCGGCTGGACTGGCGGAGAATACGGTGTAGGGAGCCGCATGAAGCTTGCGTATACTCGCGCAATGGTGCAAGCCGCTCTTGAGGGTGAATTAAACAATGTGGAAACATACACCACTAAAACATTCGGCCTGCGAGTTCCTATTCATGTTCCAGGCGTGCCGGATGATGTCTTAATCCCTCGCAAAGCCTGGGCCGATGAAGAAGCTTTCATGAAAAAAGCCGCAGAACTGGCAGGGAAATTCCGCGAAAACTTCAAAAAATTCTCAGATGTCCAAAAAGAAATCATCGAGCTTGGCGGACCGCAAATTTAACAATAAGAAAAGCTGCTTTCCCTTTAAGGAAGCAGCTTTTCTTATTGGTGAAAAAACAAACTCTACCTTAGACAAAGAGGGAGAATGCATGCTCTTCCTCTGATAGTTTTAAAAGGGGAATCCACTTGCTTTACAGTGATTTATCCTCCGCTCGTTTCCGGTCCTTTTCCAACCATACTAACAGTGCCGGCAGAAGCAATCCGCGCACGAAGAACGTATCAATGAAAATACCGACAGCCATAATAAAGCCGAAGACGAACAGAATTTCTACCGGCTGCGTCATTAGTACAGCAAATGTGGCAGCCAGAATGATTCCTGCTGATGAAATGACGCTTCCCGTTTTCGCTACAGCCAATTCCACTGCTTTCTGTAATGAATGAGCATTCCGCTCCTCCATAAAGCGCGAAACCAAAATAATGTTATAATCGATCCCGAGCGCAACTAGAAAAACAAATGAATACAGCGGCACCCGCGTGCTGATCTCATCAATTCCAAACAGCGCATCTGAAAGAAAAACCCCTAGCCCAAGCGCCGCAAGAAAGGATAGGATGATGGTTCCCACCATGTATAAAGGCATTTTCAGCGATCGCGTCAACACGGCGAGCATCAGAAAGATCAGCAGCGTTTCCGCCAGCATGATCACTTGCAAATCACGGTTGTTCAGCTCGCGGTCATCCAGCTTTTCCGCCGTCTCTCCGGCGAAATAGAACTTTCCAGCTCCTTGGGGCATTCGCTGCCATCTCCGGTGCTTTCTCGCGCAAGCGACTGACCGCAGCCAGCGCAGATGCTTCATAGGGGTTGGCTGCGAGCGACAGCGTGAATTTATGCGCCTTCCCATCCTCTGTGGCATCTGTATGCGAGACACTTGCCACGCCGTCTTGCTTTTTAAGCTCCGAGGAAAGGGCAGCCGGATCCCCTTCTCCTTCAAATAACACCGTTGTCGGCGCCAAATCTCCCGGGGAAAACTTCTCTTCAATCACTTTATAGCCTTCAAGGGAAGGCATATCATCCGGAAAGGTTTTCAGCGTATTCAATTCATACTTCATGTTCATCACATTTACACAAGCGGCGATTAAAAAGATCATGACCGCTCCTCCGGCTACAAAGGGCTTAGACACTACAAAGCGGCCCAGCCTGCCCCATATCCCGTGTTCTTCCTTCTCCACTTTTTCGGCCTTGGGAATTTTCGGCCAGAACGACTTGCGGCCGAATAAAGTAAATAATGCCGGTACAAGGGTAACGGAAGCCAGCATAATCACAGCCATCACCGTAGCAAACAGCGGCGCAAAATTGCGGTAATCACCAATTGCGGCCAAAAACAGCACAACCATCGCCGCCAGCACCATTCCTCCAGAGAAAAAGACCGGCTCACCTGCGCCTCTCATCGCCATCTTCATCGCTTCATACTTACTTTCATGAAGCTTCAGCTCTTCCCGAAAACGAGACAGAACGAACAAAGAATAATCGGTCACTGCTGCAAACAACAGAATGGTCATAATAGAGAGAGATTGACTGCTCATCTCCAGACCTGCTTTTCCATACAGCCCCAAAATACGATCGGTCACAGCATAGACAAGAGCTGAAGCAAGCAAGGGAATTAAAGCGAGCAAAGGGGATCGGTAAATCACTATCAATAACAGCAAAATTAAGCCGACCGTCGAAAGCAGCAATACGATATCAGCGCGTGAAAAGAGAGAAATTGTGTCCGCCGCAATCCCTGCCGGCCCCGTCACTCTCACCTCCAGTCCGGGTGACTCCTTCTCTGCTGTGCTCGTTAATAAATCTATTTTCTGCTTGTATTCTTTACTTTTCAGCTGTTCATCGAACAGGACAGGGATAACAGCAGCCGTCCGGTCCTCAGAAAAGAAATCGGCCCGAACAGGCTCGGGCAGCGCCGAAAAAGGCGGGATGTCTGTAAGCCCCTTGATATTTTCTTCCTGAATGGCACTCACCGCCTCTCCTACCGCTCCCTCTTCTATCTCTCCCTTCTTAGAATTCAGCACAATAATAGCCGGAACACCGCTGTCCTCCGGAAAATACCGCTTCACTTTCTCCGCTGCTTTCATCGAAGCCGCCTCATCCGGAAGCGCTTGAATGGACGACAGTTTATATTCATTGGCACTCGGAGCCGCCATACTGAATAGTGCAGCTGCCAGTGTCCAAACGGCAATCACCGTCCACATCCCGCTTTTACTGGCTGTCCAGTCGGTCACTAATTGCAGAATCCGCTTCATTGTATCCGCTCCCTTCAGCTTCATTCATCTGTATGATTCTATGTAAACAGCCTGCAGACAGAAGTTTCAAATGTCAATAGACGAAGAAAGAGCCGCTCCTTCTGGAAGTCGACTCTTCTTTCCGCGCTCACCCGTTCATAACATGATTAGTTGGTGGAATATAAAGAAATTAATTTGTATGTAATCGTAGTTGATTGCTGTGACCATTCTACTTTCTCAATGATAGCGGTTCCACTGCTGTCCCCGCCCTTCACTTTATATACATCGATCGGAATATCCAGCGGATACAGGCGATAGCCTGATTTCTTTAACGTGAAAAGGTTTTCTTCTTGGCGCTGCTCCTTCCCTTTTGTCACAATTATTGTATTCAATTCCATTGGCATGCCCATCGGTTTTCCACCTCCATCTTCCTCATTCGCTGATCACGGGCGCTTTTTCATCCATTCGCACAACCGGGAAACAATCTCCCGATTAACATCAGGAGGAAAATAGTGATCATATTGTTCAAAATACCATGTTTCCGCCGGATGTTCCAGTCGTTTTAAGCTTTTTTCCAGACGAAATGCATGCTCGGCTGAGACATTTCTATCTTTTAAGCCATGAATAATCAGCACAGGAGCCTGTAATCGCTGCAGCTGATTCAGCGGCGTCCGCCAATCGTAGCGTTCCTGATGCTTATACGGACTTCCTCCGATGACGCGCTTCATCATCCGCCGCAAATCCTTTCGTTCCTCATAGGTCAAGAGCATATCAGAGACGCCTCCCCAAGTGACAACGGAGGCTGCTGGCCGTTCAATTCCCGTCCATAACGCCATGACACCGCCTCTTGAAAATCCGAACACATGCACCCTTTCAGCGACACGCGGGTGGGCTTGCAACAAGTCAAAGGCTGAAAACGCATCCTCTCTATCGTTCCCGGCAAAATCCTCGTTTCCCTCCCCGCCGCGATTGCCGCGATAATAGGGAGCAAATACAATCAATCCTTCCGAAGCAAATTGGGCAATCCTGGCCGGACGCACCATCCCGACGTTTTTAATGCCTCCGCGCAAGTAAAGCATGCCGTCAAAGCGGCCGGACAGCAGCGGTTCCGCCAACATTCCTTTCACCTTTAAATCCCCGGAAAGGTAAGTAATAAGTGTTAGCTTGACTTGAGGATTTGGAGAGGGAAAACGGATAGCCCTCAGCACCTTCATATCATCACCACTTCTTCATTCAGTTGCTTGCAAATAAGCAAGCGTTTTTTCCACAACTTCATCTTTCATTAAAAAGCTGAAGCGCTCATCCATACGCTCTGTCAGTAAGTCCCCTTCAAATAATACCGGACCATCTGTTTCTAAATAATCATCCTTCTTCTCTATTTCCCTTATTTCCGCAAAGTAAATCCCCTTTACGAAAGGTTTGTCGGGATGCTGAACATAATATTCACCCACGAATGTTAACTCCTCAATGAGCGCTCCTGTTTCTTCATATACCTCTCGCTTAGCGGCGGCCTCCAGTGTTTCCCCTGCCTCCGCTTTCCCTCCAGGACACTCCAGCCCGCGCTTCGGATGCGACGTCAAAAGCCACTTGTCGCGGTAACGGCAAAATACCAGCACATGCCGAGCGGGAAGAGGAAAGCTGTCGGGCTGAAACGTAAGGGTCACCCGGCAGCCATTTTGATCTTTAAATTGAAACATCTTAGCTCCCCTGCCTCTGTCATCTGTCTTGACAAGAACTCATCCGGTTCTTGGCCAACTGCTCTTAGCTTTATTATACCTGTTTTCTACATCGACCACATCTCTCGAATATGTGCTTGAGCCTCCTCATCACCCAATTCATAAATCATCTGGTACACTTTATCCAAATTTTTATCATAGCGGTCATTCGGACGGTCATAATGATATTGAACATACGGAACATGCGCCCGAAAAAAACCTTCCCACTCCTTAGAGTAGTTGGCATCAAACAGCTCGCGCAAAGCCGTGATCTCTTCGTCTGTGGCATATATTTTGAAATTCCATGGAGAAGCTGTGGCGCTCCGCATAATTTCCCCGTTGGCAATTTGGATATAGTAAGCTTTTTTTTCCTCCTGCATATTTTCACCTCCTCCTTTTATCGTTCCCCTGCCGTTCTAAAAAATAAATGTAAATAATAATTTAAGGCTATCTGCTACTGGTTTAATTAGCCAGTTTGGGGTATAAATGATAGTAGGGATTCAAGGGGTAAAGAAATACAGACAAAGGAGAGGGTGCGTATGAAATTAGTGGACGAATTATTCGAAATTTATCGCGGGAGACTGCAGGGAACCGAAGAAGATCTCGATATGATCACGCTCGCTGTATTGGAACAATTATCACCTAGAGAGATTCTGGCGGTCATCAAAGAATTAAGCGAGGAAGAGCTGCAATCTTTCTTTCGGCTGTATTTGCTGGAAGCGCTGAAAGAAAAATTCGATAACGAAGACCCTTTTAGCCAGCACAGCGGCAGAAACCTATTGCATTAATACATACTAAAAAGATGTCCGCAGCGGGACATCTTTTTTCTTTAGGCTTTCATATCAACAGCCGTTCCTTTAAACGGGTGGGGAGCCTGTTCGCTCTTAGGCAAAGCCTCCATCATCTTCACGGCTTGAGCTGTTTGCGTAGCCATTTGGCTTTTCAGCAGATTTAAGCCAAGCGTCTGCTGAAGTTCAGCAACTTGCTTGCCCATCATGGAAGACAGTTCCATTCTCATTCCTCCTTCCTGTTCCATACACATGAGAAAAAGAAGGCGAGCCGCCTTCTTTTTCTGCAATTATTTTCCTAAGAAAGACTTCAGCATCCAAGCATGCTTTTCTAATCCTTGATGAATGGAAAGCAGCATATCTCCTGTTGTTTCGTCATTGACTTCCGCCGCTAAATCCATCGCTTCCTTCAACTCGGAAACCACTGTTGTAAAATCATCCACAAGCGACTGCACCATCTGCTCCGCTGTTTCTTTGCCTTCCGCTTCCTTTACTGTTGCCAGCTCTAAAGACTCCTTCAGCGTCGCCACAGGCTGTCCGCCAAGTGCAAGCAGGCGCTCCGCCAGCTCATCGATATGAACGGACGCTTCTGTGTATAACTCTTCAAATTTAGCATGGAGCGTAAAGAATTGCGGGCCTTTCACATACCAATGATAATTATGTAACTTCGTATACAATACCGTCCAGTTAGCAATTTGCTTATTGACGCTTTGAATTAATTTATCAGACATAAACGCTTCCTCCTTTAATTCATTCTTTATTATTCATACCACACTTCCTTTCCATTAAAACATTTTTTTCAACATTAAGCAAAATCAGGGCATTTTCAGCAGGCCCCCTTTTATAGGGAAACATGATACAATAAGCAGAGGGGGGATTGCATTGACAACCGTTTTAATTATCTCTATCGCCATAGTGATCGGCGTACTCGTTTTCACGATCTTATCTATCAGCAAAGGCTACCAATATAAGCACACAATTGATCCGATTGAAAATAATCCGCATCTCACAACAGACAAGCCAGAGGAGCACAAACAGTAAAAGGCGGTCCCGCTATGTTCAAAAAAGTATTTTTGCTTATAATCCGTTTTTATCAACTATTTATTTCGCCTCTAAAGCCGCCGACCTGCCGCTTTTATCCGACATGCTCTCACTACGGTCTAGAAGCTATTCAGCGATTCGGGGCTATTAAGGGCGGGTATTTAACGCTCAAACGAATATTGAAATGCCATCCTTTTCATCCTGGCGGCTTTGATGAGGTGCCAAAAACTTGGAAGGATCGCAGCACAAAGAAGAACTGACTATTTCAGCGTCAGTTCTTCTTTGTGTATGGTCACCTGCTGCAGCCGGCGTTTATTGAGATTGTATCCGATGCCTGCTTGGGAGGATACAGCAATTCTTCCCTTCTCCACAGTGATTTCAGGTGCAATCACATCCTCTTCCCAATAATGACTGGATGGAGAAAGGTCTCCCGGTATGGAAAATCCAGCTAAAGTAGCGAGCGCCACATTATGCGCCCGGGATACACCAAACTCGATCATGCCGCCCGCCCAGACGGGAACCCCCCTCTCCTGACAGAGATCATGGATTTGTTTTGCCTCCTGCAGTCCGCCCACACGGCCAATTTTGATATTGATGACGCCGCAGCTTCCCAGCTCTAAAGCCTGTTTCGCCTCGCGGGCCGATCGGATGCTTTCATCCAGACAAACCGGCGTGCGAATCATCCTTTGCAGCTTGGCATGCTCAACGATATCCTCCGCAGCGAACGGCTGCTCAATCATCAGCAATTGAAATTCGTCCAGCGCCTTAAGACGGCTAGCCTCCTTTAGTGTATAAGCTGAATTGGCGTCGGCCATTAATGGGATATCTGGAAAATGGCAGCGAATTTCTTTAAGAAGCGCCAAGTCATTTGCCGGACTGATTTTGACCTTTATCCGCTCATATCCTTGTTCCGCCAGGCTCTCTACTTTGCTGACGGTTTCAGCAATCGAAGCCCCTGCCGCCACGGCTCCGGCAGGCACGGCGGTTCTCACGCCGCAGAGCACATCCGCAAGGGGCTTTTCCTGCCGCTTGCTGTAAAGATCCCAAACAGCTGTTTCCACAGCCGCTTTCGCCATCCGATTTCCCCGCACCCCCTCAAACCATTGATTCACTTCTGAAGGGTGGGAAAGCTCTCGGCCGGCGATTAAAGAAAAAAGCACATCCTTGATGATGTGGAAATTGGTCTGAACCGTTTCTTCCGTGTACCAAGGCGTGGTAAAAGCCACCGCTTCCCCATAGCCGGTTAACCCTTCTTTATCCACAACTTCAATCAAAATCCCCCGGCGCCTCTTCACTGTCTCTAAGTGAGTAACAAATGGCGATTTCAGTTCCATTTCGATCACATGCATCGTCAGCCCCGTCACATTCATTCATCTTCCCTCTCTTTCAAAAGCCGCCTTCAACTCACGCCGCAGCAACTTCTTGGAAGCATTTCTCGGCAAAGCCTTCACTTGCAAAAAATGAGCAGGACATTTGTATTTAGCCAAGCGGCTTAGACAAAAGGAGCGCAGGCTGTCGGTGTCAACCGTTTTCTTGGCAACCAAGAAAGCAGCCGGAACTTGTCCCCATTTTTCGTCAGGCACCCCGATCACACCAGCTTCCGCAATTGCTGGATGCTCCATCAGTACCGATTCAATTTCAGCCGGATAAACATTTTCTCCCCCTGAAATAATTAAATCAGAGCGGCGGTCAAGCACATAGAGAAATCCATCTTCATCTAAGCGGCCCAAATCGCCTGTATGAAACCAGCCATCTGTAAATGACTGGCGGTTCGCTTCCTCGCGCCGCAAATATCCGGCCGTTACATTCGGGCCTTTCACCAGAATTTCTCCCTCATTTTGCCCATCCGCTATTTTTATTTGACTCGGAAACAGCGGCTTTCCGGCAGATCCAAGCTTCGTCAGACTATACTCAGGCGGCAGCGTCACGATTTGCGAAGCGGTTTCTGTCATCCCGTATGTTTGAAAGACGGGAATCTGCTTGGCGGCACATGATTCTAACAGCGGCTTTGGAGCCGGGCCACCGCCTAACAGCATGCAGCGGAACGACGGATGATAGCTTCCTTGGAGCTGCTCCACCATTCTTGTCAGCATGGCTGTCACCACGGACATGATCGTTGCTTCTCCACGCTGCAGCGCCCGGTTGATCTTTGCTTCATTAAACTGTGAATACAATCGCACAGCCATGCCGTATATCACACTGCGAATAAGGATGGAATAGCCGCTAATATGAAAAAGGGGCACCGCACAAATCCAGCAGTCCGTTTCGCGAATTCCTAAATTCAATGCCGATCCAGCAGCGCTCCACCAATGGTTGCCGTATGTCTGCATTACACCTTTAGGTTTTCCGGTCGTTCCAGACGTATACATGACAGAGCAGACCTCTTCCAAATCCAGCTCTTGGCGGCCGTTTGCTGCTGCCTGCAAAGGAAGCCGGGATAGCTCTTGTTTGATCAGGCAATCTTTTCCCGCTTTTTTCGCCAATGTTTCAAACGAAGAATCGTAAAGTAAAAAGGCCGCCCGGGAGTCCTTCAGCTGAAATGACAACTCTTCCGCTGCTAAGCGGTGGTTCAGCAATACAGCAACCGCTCCCCGCTGCTGCAGAGCATGAATCAAAAAGACAGCCTGTTCCGTATTCTTAACAAGCACACCAATGTAATCGCCCGGCTGAACACCGATCCGTTCAAGAGCAGCCGTCCATCTTTTCACCTCTTCATATAGCTCCGCAAACGTCCAGCGCTTCTCTTCAAAAAAAAGAGCCGGGCGCTTGGGAGTCAGATAAGCCCGCTGCCGCAGCCAATTTGGCATCATTTGTGGCATAGCTTTCTCCCCTTCCTTCACTTTTTTCATTCAAACTCTCAAGGCGGGCCCGCGAGTCACTCCCGCCGAAATATTGCCCATTCAAATACCATTAACCGGGACCGTATTATCCGTATTCCCTGCTGAATTCTAATGAAAAAAGGCTTGATGGTCTTTTCCATCAAGCCTCGGACCTCGCCTGGCCCGCTAAGCCGCAGAGCCTCTTTCTCAGCTTTCGAAAGATCGCGCTGCTTGCATAAATCCCTTTATGGAATTGACATCAAGGGAATCTTGGGAACTGGCCGAAGTCTGGGTCGCGTTTTTCCTTAAAGGCGTCTCTTCCCTCTTTAGCTTCGTCTGTTGTGTAATAAAGAAGTGTCGCGTCACCTGCTATCTGCTGTAAACCAGCTAGACCATCAGTATCAGCGTTCATCGCAGCCTTAATAAAGCGCAAAGCAGTTGGACTCTTGGCAAGCATTTCTTCTGCCCACTTCACCGTTTCTTCTTCTAATTTGTCAAGCGGAACAACGGTATTGACTAATCCCATCTCCAATGCTTCCTGCGCATTGTACTGGCGGCATAGATACCAGATTTCACGCGCCTTCTTGTGGCCGACAATACGAGCTAAATATCCGGAGCCATATCCGGCATCGAAGCTCCCTACTTTCGGTCCCGTTTGTCCAAAGATGGCGTTATCAGCAGCGATCGTTAAGTCGCAGACCACGTGAAGCACATGACCTCCGCCAATTGCATAGCCTGCTACCATAGCGATAACTGGTTTAGGAATGACACGGATCAGACGCTGAAGATCCAACACATTCAATCTTGGAATTTGATCTTCTCCAACGTAGCCGCCGTGACCGCGCACTTTTTGGTCTCCTCCTGAACAGAAGGCTAAGTCTCCTGCACCTGTTAAAATAATGACGCCGATTTTTTCATCGTCACGCGCATAGGCAAAAGCATCGATTAATTCCATGACTGTTTTAGGGCGAAAGGCATTGCGTACTTCCGGACGATTAATCGTAACCTTTGCAATTCCATTATAGGTTTCATATAAAATATCTTCATACTGGCGTTCACTTACCCAATTAAAAGCCATTATATTGCCTCCTTTATGTATAGAACAAAAACTCTCTTATTATTGTACCAAATTCTTCGTTGTCTTCCACATGAATTGCATGACCTTTTCCAACGGCTTGCTTCCAAACAGGAAAAGGGAGTCTTTCAAACATCTCACGGGCGATGTTTGTAAACTTTTGATCCAGCGTGCCTGTAACAAGCAGCACCGGCATCTTCAGCGTGGACATCTCCTCCCACCAAGACGGCTGAGCCCCCGTTCCCATCCCCTTTAAGGATCCGGCAAGACCTGCTGTTCGATTTTGCAAACGCTGACGGCGCACCGCTTGCTGATATTCCAGTGGAAGCTTTTTTTGGGAAGCAAATAAAGGAATGCTCTCCCAGTGATTCACAAATGCTTCAATTCCTTCTTTCTCTATTGCATCAGCCAACCTAATATCAGCTTCCCGGCGTGCGGCCCGTTCTTCTTCCGTTTTTAATCCGGGGGATGAACTCTCAAGCATAAGGCTTTTGACAGCTTCCGGAAAGCGTACAGCCATGGTCAGCGCGAGACGTCCGCCCATCGAATAGCCCAGCAGGTGGAAGCGGGGATACCCTAATTGACTCATTAATTCTTTCAAATCCAAAGCGACTTGTTCGATATTATACCTGGCTGAATCGGCGGGACAGCTGCTTTTTCCATGTCCGAGAATGTCCACCGTAACGCAGCAAAAGTCCGATTGAAGCTGCTTAACGGTTTCCGTCCACGTTGTATGGTCCCCTGTAAAACCGTGCAGCAGCAAAATGGGATCCCCGCTGCCATCCACACGGCAATAATAACGGCTATTGTGAATCTTTATTTCCAAAATTCTTCACCAGCCGTTATGGTTTCTATTTCCCAGGAAACATTTTTCCACAATTCCCGATGGGCTATAACATTTTTTTCTCGATCGGTCACCGCTTCTATAATAAAAAGCCCCTCCGCGCTTTCTGCCGCTGTCATTGCTTCTGCCAATGACTCCACATCCGTAATTTTTCGGTACTCTGCGCCATACAGTTGAGCAGCATAAGAGAAATCCAGATCGGGCGGCGTACCAAAAAGCCGTTCAAAATGCTTGGGCTGATTTGCTTGCGGCAAGTAGGAAAATATGCCGCCGCCATTATTATTAAGGATGATAATGGTCATTTTTATCCCGTTTAGCTTGGCCGCCAACAAGCCGTTTACATCATGAAAGAAGGATAAATCGCCCAGAATTAAATATAACGGCTGATCTGCTGCGGCCGCGCCTAACGCCGTAGAAACGAGACCGTCAATTCCATTTGCTCCCCGATTGGCGTACAGGCGGACCTTGCGTTCACCGGCAAAGAGGAAAGAATCCAAATCACGGATCGGCATGCTGTTGCCGACAAATAGCGACGATGAATCCGGCAGCTGCTGCAGCACTTCATAAAACAGTCTGCCCTCATCCATTTCCTCATGGTTTTGAACTTCTTTCATTTTCGTTTTGGCCGCTTTATTCACATTTAGCCACTGGATCAGCCAATCACTTTTTTCTTTTTTTGCGCCAAGATGTTTCGTCAGCATCCGACAAAATTCGCTCTCCTCACAGTTGATCATATGAGAGACCGCACCGATCGGGTCACGCCAGCCGCCGCCGCCGTCAATGACGAGATGATCCTTGAGATGATGCGTTTTCAAATATTGAGTCAGCGCCTTGGAAACCGGCATGGCGCCAAATCGAAGAACGACATCAAAAGCAGCCTCCTTCTTGATCTTATCACTTCTCAATATCGCATCATAACTATCCACGATCATATGGGCACAGGTGGGAAGGCTTCTCAGCCCGGAGAGCGGATCGGCCATAATAGGATAGCCGAGCGTCTCTGCCAGACGGAGCACTGCGTCAGGAAATCCTTCGGCAGAGAGATCGCCGCAAACGATTAATCCTTTTTCTTTTTCGCCCAAAAAGCGGGCAAGATCTTCCATGCTTTCCTCATTGACGATTCGCTTGCCCTGAGTTAAATGGATAGCTGCAGAATCTGAGAATGCTTCGCCGGAAAAGATCCCATCGTATTCAGGAATTAACGGCTCCCGATAAGGAAAGTTCAAATGTACGGGGCCTGCTGGTGACTGAGACGAAATATGAACCGCCTTAGCCGCGGCAGACCGTACATAGCGAAGCATTTCTTGCGCCGCATCCGGCAAAGCCATTTCAGCAAACCATTTGACATGGGTGCCATAAAGCTGATTTTGATCAATCGACTGCGGAGCACCGACGTCCCTCAATTCATGAGGCCGGTCGGAAGTCAGCACAACGAGCGGGACACGGGCGTTTTTGGCTTCCGTTATGGCGGGAAAATAGTTCGCCGCTGCGGTGCCCGATGTGCAGAGCAGAGCTGTCGGCTTTCCCGTAGCTTTAGCGAGCCCGAGAGCGAAGAAAGCAGCAGAACGTTCATCAACCTGAATATATACTTTTATATCCGGGTGTTCAGCCATTAAAAGTGCCATAGGAGTAGAACGCGAGCCCGGACTAACCACGGCGCTTTCTACTCCTGCTTTAGCCAGCCCATCAACAAACTGGGCGTTATATAATGTTAAATTTGTTTGGCTGTTACTCATCAGCCGATCCTCCTATCGCACGCAGCATCGGTCGGAACTTGATGCCTGTTTCTATAAATTCGCTCTCCGGATCGGAATTTTCCACAACGCCGCAGCCAGCATACAGTACTGCCCGCTGCTTATGCAGCAAGCCCGAACGAATAGCCACAGCAAATTCACCGTTCTTTCGATAATCCATCCAGCCCACAGGCGCACCATAAAATCCGCGGTCCATCATTTCCAACCGCCGAATTTCGCGCAAGGCTTTATCATTCGGCAAACCGCCGAGCGCCGGAGTTGGATGCAACTTTTCCACAAACGGCAAAATAGAATCTTCATTTGTATAACCGATAACAGGTGTGTACAAATGCTGAATATCACGAACTTTCATTAATGTTGGGGTCGACGGAACGTCTACATCCTCGCATAATGCGGACATCTCTCTTCGAATCATCTGTACAACATAATCATGCTCGACACGGTTCTTCCTGTCATTCAGCAATTTTTCACCAAGATTCTCATCTTCTGCCTTCGTTTGGCCTCGCTTACTGGATCCGGCCAAGCAAGTAGACAGCACAACCTGATTCCGTTTGCGAACTAGCCGCTCTGGCGAAGCCCCCAAGAAGCAGCTCTCCATATTTTCCAATGAAAAGATAAAGCTTTCCGGCTGCTGGCTCAGCAATCGTTCCAGCACATGATCGGAGGAAAGATCCCCGTCAAAATCAGCCGTAATCTTTCTAGCCAGCACGACTTTCTTTAATTTCGAATCTTGCTTAATGCTTTTTACTACCTGATCGACCGCCTGCTTCCATGCGTTTGTATCCTGCTCGACCATGCCGGAGAAGCGGTCTCCGGCGTTTGCAGAGGATGCATCCGTCTCATGAAACAAGCGGATTTTCTTTCTTTCTATATGGTCAATTAAATCATCGGTATCGTAAGGAGTACACATTAAATTCGTTGTTAAGTAGCTTTCCCCATCCATCACCGTCAGCATAAATTCCGGCACATAAAAGAAAGCCGGTGAATAATTGGACCATTCCCTTTCCTGCTGCTGCTGAGGATCAAATGAAAAGCCTCCAAACAGCAAAGGACCTGTCCCATAGCCATCAAAGGGATTATGAATGGACGAATGATCAACCAAAGCTTCCCACTTTTGCTCCACTTCTTCATAGCGCAGCCGGTTTTTCTGTTCGCTTCGAATGATGTGGATATTTCCTAACCCGACAATTGTCATCTCTCCATCGCGATCTTTCCAGAAAAATCGTTCTCCTGCATACACAGCTTTTCCATTCTGATAAAAAGTGAATGGATTCACCCGTTCCACCTTCTCCACATAGCTGAAGAGCATGGACTGTGTATCATTTGATTTGCGATTCAGTGCGTGTATAAATACTTCCTTTATCGGATGGCTTTTTATGGTAGACAATGAAATCTCCTCCATTGCACTTACAGCAGTGAATAATAAATAGTTGTCAAACTTATTTAAAGATACACCTCTTGAACTCCCGATGTCAACGATTCCATTTCTTTTACTTCCTGTTGACCTTATTATAAGGGCCGCTATATTGCCTTCTCCACGAAACAGGCGGTTGTTTGTTCATCGAAGTGCCCATCGGCTAACATGGCAGCACCCTGCTGCAGTGCTTTTGTCACCTGCATATGGCAGTCCCGACCTACTCGGATATGCAGATGCCATGCCCCTCGCTTTGCCATTGCTTTCCTGTTTCTTTCTTAAACGGGAAATCTTACGGCCTTTATATTCGGGATAAAAGGACTTTCTTTCCATATTTAATGATCTTCTCCCGGCTAAAATTGTGAAAAATAATTGACACTTTTCCTTTCCTTTTCTACACTTAAAAAGATGAGCGGTATAATCATTTTTTACTACCTGCTCGCTCTTTATTACATTGAGGGAGAGAACGTAAATGAATGTCAAAACATCCCCTTTAATTAAGCCGGACAAAGGCTGGCGGATTTGGTGGCAACTGACAAGACCTCATACATTAACAGCTGCGTTTGTTCCTGTCTTTCTTGGAACAGCATTAGCTGTAGCGCATACTTCACTCCGGGTGGATTTATTCCTGGCGATGCTCACTGCTTGCCTGCTTATTCAAGCGGCAACGAATATGTTTAACGAGTACTTCGATTATGTTCGGGGCCTGGATACGGAGCATTCGGTCGGCATCGGCGGCGCGATCGTACGCAATGGGGTGAAGCCGCGCACCGTGCTAATCATGGCCTTTTCATTTTTCGGGCTGGCGATTATTCTCGGTCTTTATATTTGCGCCCATACCACTTGGTGGATCGCCGTGGTTGGCATTGTATGTATGATCGCCGGATATTTATATACAGGCGGACCTCTGCCGATTGCCTACACACCGTTTGGTGAAGTGACGGCCGGTTTCTTTATGGGATTTGTCATAATTTTGTTATCCTTTTATATTCAGGCTGGGTTTATTTCATCAGAAAGCATTCTCATTTCGGTGCCGATTTCTATCTTAGTCGGCTCGATCTTACTCGCCAATAATATTCGCGATCTGGATGGCGATAAAGCGAATGGCCGCAAAACGCTGGCAATTTTAATCGGACGCAAGCGTGCCATTCAACTGTTGGCGGCCATGTTTATCCTGTCCTTTGCCTGGGTGGCTGCGCTTGTCCTTTTCGAAATCGGCTCTCCTTGGCTGCTTTTAACCTTCTTGAGCATTCCTAAAGCAGTGAAAGCTACAAAAGGATTTGTTGGAAAGACCATGCCGCTGCAGATGATGCCGGCTATGAAAGCAACTGCCCAAACGAATACAATCTTCGGATTTTTGCTTTCCATCGGATTATGTATTAGCTATCTCCTCTGACCTGTCCCAGTGCGGACAGGTTTTTTTATGTTTCAAACAGGTACGCGGCGGATAACAGTACTATATAAAAAGGATGTGAATCAAATGTTGACCAATCAACAAGTGCAGCAATTGAAAGAAGAATTGCTTAGCCAAAAGGAACAGCTAATCAGCTCCACAGATATCGAAAGCATGCAGGATGCCTCAGGCGAGCTCTCTGCGTATGACAATCACCCGGCTGACCTGGGCACCGAATTGTTTGAACGCAGCAAAGATATCGCGCTGCAGGATCATGAAGAACGCGAATTGGCTAAAGTTCAGCAGGCGTTACAAGCCATTGAAAAAGGAACTTACGGCAAGTGCCAGATATGCGAAAAAGAAATCGCCTATGATCGTCTGAAAGCTATGCCCGCCGCGATCTACTGTGTAGAGCATTCACCCGAGCAGATTATCAGCCGAGACCGTCCAATAGAAGAGGAAATCCTCCAGCCCGCCAAAGGCGAACGCTTTCTTCATGAAGACGATGAGATAGATGACAACAAGGACAGCTTTCAAACGGCAGCTCAATATGGAACCTCGGAAAGCCCCTCCGACTTTACCGGAGATCACCCGGACTACAACGAGCTTTACGAAGATCAAAAGGAAGCAACCGAGACCTATGAAAGCTTTACCGCCACAGATATAACTGGAAAGGAGCCGGGATTTATCCGCTCAAATGAGGAGCAGGAATATAGGGATCAATTAGATGAGAAGCAGACAGAATCCCCTCTAGGCGATATTCCTTATAAAAAGAAGGACAGTTATCTAAACAAGTGAACAAAGCCTCCTTCTTGCTTTTGCCGGCAAGAAGGAAGCCTGAACAAGCTCTTCAAAGCAACGGAAAAGGAGGGGCTCAGCGTGCCGATAAAGTGGAGAATAACTTTGTCTGCACGCTTTTTAAGAGGATAAAGGAAGCCGCCCTGCCCTCTTCTGCCTGATTTTTTAGGCTCTGTTAAAGGTAAATGTTGATATTGGATACCTTAACGAATTCTTGATATAATCAAGATAGGTACAAATATTCGGTAAGAAGGCTATCAAGGTGAGCAAAGCGTTTAGCAACTTGTTAAAGTGCATCGACAAACTATCACACACCAATAAAGAACAAGTGTATCAATGGGTTAAACGCTATGTTGAACCTTCTTCCTCTGCGGGTGGTCGTTTAATCAATGAAATGAGGGAAACTCGCTTTAAAGAAGGAGTTGAGTGGCCTCATTGTACATCAGAACACGTTGTTCATTTCGGAAAATATAACGGTCGCCAACGGTATCGCTGTAAGTGTTGTGAAAAAACGTTCACTGATACAACCAATACCGTTTTGTACCGTACTCGGAAAGGCAACGAATGGATTACCTTTGTTGATTGTATGTTTAAAGGATATTCCCTGCGGAAATCGGCAGACATCGTAGGAGTTACTTGGGTTACGCTTTTTATGGAGACACAAACTGTTAAACGCATTAAAGCAAATGAATGTTGAACATTTTGATGGTATCATTGAAATTGACGAGACATATTTCCTATACTCTCAAAAAGGACAACGTGGTATTTCTGACCGAAAACCTCGTAAACGTGGCGGAAAGTCCAAACACAGAGGCATAAGCCACGAACAGGTTTGTATTCTCGTAGCCAGAGACCGAACGAAAGCGACTATCTCAAAAGTTGCTTGTATGGGGCGTATTGTGAAAACGAAAGTTGATACTTTTATTGGTACTAAGCTATCTAATGAAAACGTAATTTTAACCGATGCGTGGAGAGCCTATAAAACCTATGCAAAAGAAAAAGGGTTAGCGCATTACCGTATTAAATCAGACGATGGCAAACACGTTATTATGGGTTTGTACCACATCCAAAATGATAACGGTCTTCATTCCCGTTTAAAACAGTGGATAGACCGCTTTAAAGGTGTGGCTACCAAATATCTTGATAATTCCCTTGCTTGGTTCTTATTTGTATATAGTCGCAGTAACGGAAGCACTAATCAGCATATTAAAGAATTTCTTTTAACATCAATTGTGTTTGAAATGACGGACACATATCATAGTTTACGAGTATCAAAATTTAACTTGTAGTCTTTAATCAACTAAAAGAGCAACAGTGAAACTTTAATTTTTCTAAATCGTATCTAAGGGTATAAAGATTAATATAACTGGTGCGATAATCGAATGAAATATGTTAAAATTTACATAAAATGTAAATCGAGAGGGGAGCAAATGTGTCTACAGGTATTATTGCAATAGCTTCTATTATTATTTGGATTGCAGTGTCCAGTGAACTACGGAAATCTTCAGAAGAGACGAACAGATGGAAAATAATCACTTTAATGTTTGCTGGTTGCTTATCAACATTGATTGTTACCATTTCGCTTTTTCAAAATATTCCATTTTAAAAGATTAAAATATAAAGCAGATTATTACTTAGAAGAAAGTATGTCGAAAGTTTTTGTAACCCTCCATAATTAAGTGCGTTACTTGCACAAGATTAAGGGGCTGTCCCAAAAGTCGGTGAAACCGACTTTTGAGGACGGCCCCTGTTTTTTTTCTATTTTTAAGCACAAAAAAATCGCTCTTTCTTGTAAAATGTAAGTAACCAAACCAACACATACAAAAGGCGCGATTTTTTTATGAGCAGCCAAAAGACTACTCCCACAAATTATAACACGGACCAGTTGTCTTTACCACTAGAAACGGCAGAGGTGTCCACGCAAAAAAAGAACTTCCGTTCCAAACCTGTCTTTGTTTCCTATCAAACAGACCAGCTGATGCTTCCGATGGATCTCAGTGACTGGATTCCTGCACACCATGTCTCCCGTTTTATCCATGAGATGATTGAAAACATGCCCGATGAGCTGTTCATCAAGCCTTATAAAGGCGGCGGCCGAAGTGCCTATCACCCCAAAATGATGGTCAAAATTCTTCTTTATGCGTACTCGCAAAAGGTCTATTCCTGCCGAGGAATCGCGAAGATGCTAGACGAAAACCTGCCGATGATTTGGCTCTCTGCCATGCAAAAACCAGATTTCCGTACGATTAACCGTTTCCGCAGCGGGCAGATGAAATCCATGATCGACACGCTGTTCGAGGAAATGATTCTCTTCTTGATTAAAAACCAATATATTTCCATGGAGAACTATTTTCTGGACGGCACAAAGATCGAGGCAAATGCCAATAAATACTCCTTTTCCTGGAAAAAAGCGACGATGAGATTTGAAGCGAAATTAAGAGAGAAGATCAAGGAGACCCTGCACCACATTCAAGGGATCGTGGAGGCAGATGAAGCTTCTATGATCGAGGAATGCCTGGAGGCGAAAAAAGTCAGCCCTGAACAATTGGCGCAAGTGGAAACGGCTCTGGAAAAGAAAATGGAACAGATAGAGAAAGACGTGGCGCAAGAAGATAGGAAAGAACGCAAGGCTAAGCGCCAAAAGCGATCCTTTGTTCAAAAGCTGGCAAAATCCGTAAGCAGGGATTTTATTCCGCGCCTGGTGAAATATAAACAACAAATGGAGACATACGGCGACCGAAACAGCTTTTCCAAAACCGATACAGATGCCACGTTTATGAGAATGAAAGAAGTTCACATGAAAAACGGACAGCTAAAGCCTGGCTACAATGTGCAGATGGCAACGGAAAACCAATTTGTTTTGTTCTATACCATTCACCAGCGCCCAACGGATACTCGCTGTTTCATTCCGCACATGGAGAAACTGAAAGGCTCTCGCCTGCCGTTTCCGAAAAAAGTGATCGCCGATGCCGGCTATGGAAGCGAAAGCAACTATGTATATGCGACGGAAGAAAAAATGGACTATTTGATTCCTTATAATACCTATCTGAAAGAACAAAAACGCAGGTATAAAAAAGATCGTTTCCAGCCAAGGAACTGGACCTATATAGAAGAAGATGACGTATATATCTGTCCGAATGACCGCCGCATTCGCTTCAAACGGTATTCCACCCGTACGGATTCTTACGGGATGAAGAGAGATTTTAAAATTTATGAATGTGAGGATTGTACAGACTGCCCGCTGAAAGCCCTATGCACAAAATCGAAAGGGAACCGGCAGATTCATTACAACCCCGTGTACGAAGAAATGAAAGCAAAAGCCAAGAACAGCCTTTGGTCTGACGAGAACACACCGATTTATGCCCGGCGGAAAGTCGAGGTCGAAAGTGCGTTCGGTCATATCAAGGGCAATCGGTCGTTCCGCAGATTTTCCTTGCGGGGGATCGACAAGGTGCACACGGAATTTGGGATTGTGGCGTTAGCCCACAACTTCCTGAAAATGGCGGGCCTAGCCCAAACATTTTCAGGAAACCCGCTTACAATGAAAGAACGCGGAGAGAAAAACGAGTTGTTTTTCTCTCCGCGTTCTTATTTTAGGGGCTTATGGGACAGCCCCTTTATTTTTACTCAAATTATCAACATTAAATATTAACAGAACCATTTTTTTAAAAAACAGGCGAGAACTTTTGAATAGAACACCCAGTCAGCATTTGGCAACAGGCTTGTTCTTATTTCATCACAAGCCGGCTGCCGCGCGGATGAATATCCCAAATATCTTCCGCGTACTCCCTAATTGTCCGGTCACTGGAGAAATAACCGGAATGACTGATATTATGCACCATCATGCTCAGCCAGCGTTTCCGGTCCTTTTCATATAATTGACCCGCCGTTTGCTGTGCTTTACGGTAACTCGAAAAATCCTTCAATACGAAATATTGGTCGTTTTCCATTAATAGTGAATCATAGATGATCTGAAAATGATCCTCCGCATCAAAAAAACCGTTGACAAGCTGATCCAATATTTGGCGGATATACTGATCATGATGGTAATAATCCATTGAACGGTAGCCGCCTTCACGTTCCAATTTCATAACCTCTTCCGCTGTTAATCCGAATATAAAGATATTTTCCTTGCCTGCTTGCTCCAAAATCTCAATGTTTGCGCCGTCCAGCGTCCCCATCGTCAGCGCACCATTCATCATAAATTTCATGTTTCCTGTACCTGACGCTTCCTTGCTGGCAGTCGAAATTTGCTCACTGATATCAGCAGCCGGTATAATATCTTCCGCTAAGGAGACCCGGTAATTCTCTAAAAACACCACTTTAAGGCGATCTTTCACAACCGGGTCATGATTAACCATGTCCGCCACTGAATGAATCAGCTTGATGATCTTTTTAGCATAATAATAACCCGGTGAAGCCTTCGCTCCAAAAATAAATGTGCGCGGATACATATCAAAGGAGTCATCCTCTTTCATCCGATTATAAAGATAGAGAATATGCAATACATTCAGCAGCTGCCGTTTGTAGGCATGCAGCCGCTTCACCTGAATATCGAATAGGGAATGCGGATCGACAGTGATGCCGTTCTGCTCAGATATGCGCTTGGCCAAAATTTCTTTTCTTCTCAGCTTGACGTCTGCTAAGCTTTCCAGAAAAGCGGGATCTTGACCGTAGGGCTGAAGCAGCGTCAGCTTTTCCGGTTCTTTCATCCAGCCGCTTCCAATCGTGTCTGTCAGCAGCTTGGACAGCTCCGGATTCGCTTTGATCAGCCAGCGGCGATGGGTAATTCCGTTCGTTTTATTGTTAAACTTCTCCGGCTGAAATTGATAAAACAAATTCATTTCCCGGTTTTTTAATATCTCTGTATGAATTTTGGCTACGCCATTGATGCTGTGGCTGCCAGCAATAGCTAAGTGAGCCATCTTCACCTGGCCGTGGGCGACAATCGCCATTCGCTCAATTCGCCGCCAGTCCCCTGGATAAGCATCCCAAAGACTTTTGCAAAAACGTTCATTAATTTCTTGGACGATCATAAAGATTCTTGGAAGCAGCGGCTGAAAAATACGGATCGGCCAGCGCTCCAACGCTTCTGACAGCGTCGTATGATTCGTATAACAGAACGTGTTTGTCGTCACTTGCCAAGCCTCATCCCAGCTTAATCCATATTCATCGAGCAGCACCCGCATTAATTCCGGAATGGCAAGCACGGGGTGCGTATCATTAATATGAATGGAGACATATTGATGCAGCTTTCGCAAATCTTTATGCTGCTCCAAATAACTTTGGATGATGGAGCGGATGCTGGCTGAAACTAAAAAATACTGCTGCTTTAAACGCAAAATCTTGCCTTCATCATGTGTATCATCCGGGTATAAAAATTCAGAAATAGCCTCGGTTTCTTTCTTATATTTCTGCACATTTTGATTGGGCATATACCGGGACAGCTCAGCGCTCCACAGGCGCAGCGTATTCACCGTACCCGTTTCATAGCCAATCACCGGCATGTCATACGGCACCGCACTGACGTATTCAGCATCGACGTGACGGAACTTGAGCTTTCCGCCCGCTTCATACGTCTCCACCTTCCCCCAGAAAGGCACTTCCACAGCTAGATCCAGCTTTCTCACCTCCCAAACATGACCGTAGCGAAGCCAATGCTCAGGAAGCTCCATTTGATACCCGTCCACAATTTTTTGTTCAAACAACCCATGTTTATAGCGGATACCGCAGCCGTGCCCCGGCAAATTAAGCGAAGCCAGCGAATCAAGAAAACAAGCAGCCAGCCGTCCGAGCCCGCCATTTCCTAAAGCGGCATCGTATTCAATCTCTTCCAGCTCATGTAAAGAAATATGTAAATCCTTCAAACCTTTCTCGACCACTTCATAAATGCCGAGATTGAGCAAATTTTGTCCGAGAAGGCGGCCAAGCAGAAACTCTATCGACAAATAGTAGACTTTTTTTTGTTTTGTTTTATTATATTGTTCATTCGTTTGAATCCAGTTAGAGCTTATATATTCACGCACCATGTTTCCTAATGTTTGAAATTGATCAGCCGCCGTTGAATCGTCAAAACTCTTGCCGTAGGTTCTTTCAATCCGCTTTAAAAAAGCTTCTTTAAATGCTTCTTTATTAGAAAACATGACTTTCCCTCCTGGACGTTAAGTCAGAATATAAGTGATAATAGTGACTGGCTGAATGAGTCCAGCTATAATCACAAGTCATCGCTTGGCCAGTGATCCTCCGCCAATTCTCCGCTGCTTTATATGTTTTCACCGCTCGCCGAAAGGTGTAGAGCATATCATGCGCATTAAAGTTGGTGAAAGAAAAGCCGTTCCCTTCCTCTGTATGCTCATTAAATGAGCGAACGGAATCATTCAGTCCGCCTGTTTCTCTAACAATCGGCAAAGCTCCGTATTTCATGGCAATCATTTGCCCAAGCCCGCAAGGCTCAAATTTTGAAGGCATTAAAAACAGATCAGACGCGGCATATACTTGATGAGCCAGCGCCTCATCAAAACCTATATACGCGCGGAATTTTTGGTGGTAATTCCACTCCATTTCCTTAAAAAACCATTCAAATTCATTCTCCCCCGTACCAAGGATGATAAACTGGATATCTTCTTCCATCATTTCATGAAACACTCGTTTCACTAAATCCAGCCCTTTTTGCTTTGTCAATCGCGAAACAATGGACATCATCGGTACATCGGCTCTTTTTTCCAGCCCAAACATCTCCTGCAGCCGAAGTTTATTCTTTATTTTTCCGCTCAGATTTTCATCGTCATAAGGAATGATTAACGGATCGGATGAGGGATCGTATGTTGCCTGATCAATGCCGTTTAAAATGCCGGCTAACGCATCCTGTCTCTCGCGCAGCACACCATCTAGCTGTTCGCCGTAATACGGAGTCAAAATTTCGTTTCGATAGGTAGGACTGACAGCCGTTATCTGATCAGCGGAGATTAATCCGCCCTTCATAAAGTTGATGCTTCCATAGAACTCCAGCTGCCGGCTGTTAAAATAGCGATCATGCAGATTTAATAAATCGGTTAGGACAGCCTTTGGAAAAATGCCCTGATATAACAAATTATGAATGGTGAACACCGTGCGAATCAATTCGTATCCGGGACGATTTTGATGCTCCACTCTCAGCATAAACGGGATCATGCCTGTGTGCCAATCATGGCAATGAATGATGTCAGGGAAAAAATCAAGATGCGGCAAGCTATCCAGTGCCGCCCTCGTGTAAAAAGAAAACCTTTCCCCGTCATCATAATGGCCGTACAGCCCATCTCGCTTAAAATAATATTCGTTGTCGATAAAGTAATAGATCAAGCCGTCCTTCTCAAGCTTTTCAATGCCGCAATATTGATTTCTCCAGCCGACTGGCACGCTGTATTCCGCTATCTTTTCCATTTGCGCCCGGTATTCAAACGGAATCGCTCCATATTTAGGAAGCATCACTCGGATATCTGCCCCTAGCTGCTTCAGCTCTTTCGGCAAGGAACCGGCGACATCCGCCAGCCCTCCCGATTTCACAAACGGCACGCATTCAGATACTATAAATAACAGTTTCACGAATTCATCAACACTCCTTGTACAGAGCCTTTGCGGATGATCAGCGGCTCCTTTGCTGTTCCAATTAAAGTCTGCCCATCCCCAATGACCGCATCCTTGTCCACAATGACATGCTCAAGCACACAGTTCTCCCCGATGTTTGTTTTTTGCATAATGATGCAATTTTTCACTTTTGAATGCTTTCCGATATGAACCGCTCGAAAGATGACGCTTTGCTCCACCTCTCCTTCAATAACCGCTCCGTTGGCAATCATGGAATTTTTCACCGAAGAAGTATCCGTGTATTGCGTCGGCGGTTCGTCTTTGACTTTCGTATAAATCGGCTGAAACTTATTAAAAAGCTGGCACCAGTTCTCCTTCTCTAACAGTTCCATGCTTGTCTTATAGAAATCCTTCGATGTTAGAATTTGCTCGCAATACCCGTTGATCTCATATTGGCATACTTTATACTGGTGTCCCGGATCGCTGACAATATCCCGCATGCACGTATAGCCTGTCTCTTTTCGGGTATTCACCATCTGAATAAGCAAGGATACCGGTACGACATATAAGTCGATCGGGCGCCCTTGATTGCAAATTTGTAGAATATCGCAACTTTCTTCCCTGAGCCGATTTAATATCGGAGAGAAGTCCATATTAAACACCGTGTAACAATTGCTTATTAACGCATACTCTTGCGTACTGCGCTTGAAATAGTCCATATGCTCCGCAAAATGGCAGAAGGCACCTATCTTTTCTTCCGCTCCTTCCAGATTGGGAGAAGGGAAGAAAAACAGTCCATCCCGCTTCCGATCCAACTCCCAATTCTTTCCTGAACTGACGTGATCCATTAACGAACGGTATTGATATTTAGGAAAGATCGCAACGCTTTGAATTCCCGAATTAACCATATTTGACAAAATGAAATCGATTAAGCGATAGCGTCCCGCAAAAGGTACAGCCGCCAGACTGCGATGCAGAAGCAAATCTTTCATGGATTCAGGATGCGTGGTCGCATCAATAACCCCAAGCATGGATGCATTCATTGCCTTCCCTCCTGTTTCATTCATTGCTTTTGGCCGATTAACTGCTCCAGATACTGTTCGGTGATAAGCAGTATCTCATCTGTATGATTATAAATATGCACATTGTCAGGGATTTCCACATTACTGTTGACGATCGCTCGCTCTATCACACATTCTCTCCCGATTCGCACATTAGGCATGACAACTGCGTCCTTAATGACGGATTCCTCATCCACCTGCACCCCTTGAAAAAGAACGGAATGAATGATTTCTCCTTCAATACTGCAGCCTTCATTGACTAGCGAATTCTTCACCGCCGCTTTTTCTCCGATAAACTGCGGCGGGTGATTGGGATTGACTGAATAAATGCGCCAGGAATGATCCAAAAGATTCAGCTCTTCCCCCCGGTCTAAAAGATCCATATTCGCTTCCCAAAGGCTTTGCACAGTCCCCACATCTTTCCAGTAGCCGCTAAATGGGTAAGCAAACAATCTCAGCTTTTCCTTCAGCATAAAAGGAATCACATCTTTGCCAAAGTCATTGGTAGATTCCGGATTATTCTCATCAAGCTCTAAATATTTTTTAAGCGTCTTCCAATTAAAGATATAGATCCCCATGGAGGCAAGATTGCTGCTCGGGTGCTTTGGCTTCTCTTCAAACAAGGTAATTTCCATCTCTTTATTAGTGCACATGATCCCGAAGCGGCTGGCCTCCTCCCACGGCACTTCAATGACAGAGATCGTCACATCCGCCTTCTTCTGAATATGGAAATCCAGCATCTTAGCATAATTCATTTTGTAAATATGATCACCGGAGAGAATGAGCACGTATTCAGGATCATATTGCTGAATGTAGTTTAAATTTTGATAAATAGCGCTCGCGGTACCGGAATACCACTTCACCCCCGTTGACTCCATATAAGGCGGCAGCACCGTCACTCCTCCTTGCTTTCGATCTAAATCCCAGGCGCTTCCTATGCCAATATAAGAATTGAGGACTAAGGGCTGATACTGAGTGAGAACTCCTACATTGTGAATACCTGAATTGGCGCAGTTGCTCAGCGGAAAATCGATAATCCGATATTTGCCGCCGTATGGAACTGCCGGTTTGGCAAGGTCACGAGTCAATTCTTTCAATCTGCTTCCTTTCCCGCCTGCTAATAACATCGCCACACATTTTTCTTTCGCCATTCCTTTCCCTCCCCGGTTATTGATCTGGCTGAAGATAAATAACGCCAAAAGGCGGTATCTTCATATGTACATAGGCCGGCTGCCCATGGAAGGTACCCTCCATTGCATACAGTAAAGCCGGATTGACCTGCCCAGATCCTCCGTACCGGAGATTGTCACTGTTTAAAATCTCTCGGTACGCACCGACCTCCGGCACCCCAACGCAGTAATGTTCATAGCCGCAGTCACTAAAGTTGCATATCACAATGACATTTCTTCCTTTTTTGCTTCTGCGGATAAATGAATAAATATTCTGCTCTGCATTATGGACATCGATCCACTGAAATCCTTTGGGATCATGATCGAGTTCAAACAAAGGGTTAATACTCTTATATAAATGTAGCAATTCAATAAAGTATTCATTGAATTTGCCATGCAACTCATAATCAATCAAATGCCAATCAATCTGATCTATGTCTTTCCATTCAGAAAACGGAGCGAGTTCATTTCCCATAAATAGAAGCTTCTTTCCCGGATGGGCGATCAAATAGCCCATCAAAAGGCGGAGCTGAGCGAACTTTTGCCAGTAATCACCCGGCATTTTATTCAGCAGCGATTTCTTGCCATGCACGACTTCATCGTGGGAAAAAGGAAGAATAAAATTTTCAGAGTACGCGTACATCAATGAAAAAGACAGCAGATTATGGTGCAAGGAGCGCTCATTCCAATGGGTCTCCATATACTTCAGCACATCATTCATCCAGCCCATATTCCATTTATAATTAAACCCAAGGCCTCCTAAATGCACGGGAGCGGTTACTTGCGGCCAATCCGTTGAATCCTCTGCAATCATCAAAACGGTACCGTCAAATTCAAACACAGCTTTATTGAGCTTTTTTAGAAAATCCACTCCGAATGGATTGACCTCCAGCCGATCCCGGTTGGGCCAGTAAATGATATTCGCAACCGCATCTACACGGAAGCCATCAACATGAAAATAGTCAAGCCAAAAGAACGCGTTGGAAATCAAAAAACTTTGCACTTCCGTTTTGCCTAAATCGAAATTTGCCGTTCCCCAAATATAATTTTCCCGATCCCACGCGTTCTCATATTCATAACTGCGGCCGCCATCGAAGTGATAAAGCCCGTGACTGTCTTTGCAGAAATGGCCCGGCACCCAATCTAATATGACGCCAAGCCCGTGCTGATGGCACTGATCGACAAAATACATAAAATCCTTTGGCGTGCCGTACCGGCTGGTCGCAGCAAAATAGCCGGTCCCTTGATAGCCCCAAGATCGGTCATATGGATGCTCAATCACCGGCATTACTTCCACATGGGTGAACCCTAATTGCTTAATGTAAGGGATAGCCTGCTCAGCCAGCTCGCGATAAGATAACAGACTCCCGTCCTCTTTTTTCTTCCATGTGCCTAAATGAATCTCATAGATGCTGACTGGCTCTTCATAAATGGCCGATTGCTGCTTGTTTTTCCTCCATTCTGCATCTCGCCACTGATAGCCTTCTAATGAATAAATTACGCCGGCTGTTCTCGGCCTCTCCTCCGCAAAAAAAGCGTAGGGATCAGTCTTGATAATCTTTTCTCCTGAAGGGGTGATGATCTCAAACTTATACAGCTCCCCTTCCAAATTCCTTGCAATTTGCATAAACCAAACGCCTTCGTTATTCACTTTCTCAAGCAGATGGTCATTCCCATTCCAATTGTTAAAACTACCAATGAGACGAACCTGCCTGGCATGCGGCGCCCACAGGCAAAAAGTTGTATAATCCGTTCCGTTTCGATGCGATACATGAGCACCAAATAGTGAATAGGCCTGATATAAATTCCCTTCATGAAATAAGTGGATATCAAATTCGGTTGGATAGGATTCCGACATATTCCCCACCTTCTGCCTTAATGATTGGCTCCAATATAGTTCTATATACCTATAAATAAACCAATATATAGGAAAATATTGAATGCTACCTCTTAAATCATAAATTCGTGTTCTTCAGCCTAAACCCTTTTTAAAATTTTGTTAATCCTTCGACAGTTTTCAACAAATTCCCATAAAAAAAACTGTTCTAAAGAGAAATCTTTAGAACAGTTTTTTAAAAATGACCCGTACGGGATTCGAACCCGTGTTACCGCCGTGAAAGGGCGGTGTCTTAACCACTTGACCAACGGGCCAGATTGAATGGCGGAGAAGGAGGGATTTGAACCCTCGCGCCGGTTGCCCGACCTACACCCTTAGCAGGGGCGCCTCTTCAGCCACTTGAGTACTTCTCCACAATATGGCTCCGCAGGCAAGATTCGAACTTGCGACCGATCGGTTAACAGCCGATTGCTCTACCACTGAGCTACTGCGGAACAAAGTGGGCCTGAATGGACTTGAACCATCGACCTCACGCTTATCAGGCGTGCGCTCTAACCAGCTGAGCTACAGGCCCATTATGATATATAATGGAGCGGGTGATGGGAATCGAACCCACGACATCAGCTTGGAAGGCTGAGGTTTTACCATTAAACTACACCCGCCTGATGATTAAATGCACAGAACAAATAATGGAAAACGATTCCATGTATTATAACTTAACCATTTCCAATAGAATCTTGGGGAAATGGTGGCTCAGGACGGAATCGAACCGCCGACACATGGATTTTCAGTCCATTGCTCTACCGACTGAGCTACTGAGCCAAAAAGCTTATGTACTTGCAGTGGCGGTCCGGACGGGACTCGAACCCGCGACCTCCTGCGTGACAGGCAGGCATTCTAACCAACTGAACTACCGGACCAGCGATTGCGGGAGCAGGATTTGAACCTGCGACCTTCGGGTTATGAGCCCGACGAGCTACCAGACTGCTCCACCCCGCGGCGATATAAGAGTGAAATGGAGGAGGAAGGGGGATTCGAACCCCCGCGCGGTTTGACCCGCCTGTCGGTTTTCAAGACCGATCCCTTCAGCCAGACTTGGGTATTCCTCCGTAAAATATATAAATGGTGGACCTTGCAGGACTCGAACCTGCGACCGGACGGTTATGAGCCGTCTGCTCTAACCAACTGAGCTAAAGGTCCAATAAAATAGCGGCGGAGGGGATCGAACCCCCGACCTCACGGGTATGAACCGTACGCTCTAGCCAGCTGAGCTACACCGCCGTAAATAATCATATTAAAATATGGTGGAGCCTAGCGGGATCGAACCGCTGACCTCCTGCGTGCAAAGCAGGCGCTCTCCCAGCTGAGCTAAGGCCCCTTGTCACTAATCTGATGCTCAAGCTTTATAGATATCGGGAAGACAGGATTCGAACCTGCGACCCCTTGGTCCCAAACCAAGTGCTCTACCAAGCTGAGCTACTTCCCGAAAGCTGATATGTATGTTTGAATGGCGCGCCCGAGAGGAGTCGAACCCCTAACCTTTTGATCCGTAGTCAAACGCTCTATCCAATTGAGCTACGGGCGCCTATATGAAAACAATGCCGAGGACCGGAATCGAACCGGTACGGTAGTCACCTACCGCAGGATTTTAAGTCCTGTGCGTCTGCCAGTTCCGCCACCCCGGCATAAGGATGGAGCGGAAGACGGGATTCGAACCCGCGACCCCCACCTTGGCAAGGTGGTGTTCTACCACTGAACTACTTCCGCTTAATGAAAATGCGGGTGAAGGGAGTCGAACCCCCACGCCTTGCGGCGCCAGATCCTAAGTCTGGTGCGTCTGCCAATTCCGCCACACCCGCAACATGTGAGCCATGAAGGACTCGAACCTTCGACCCTCTGATTAAAAGTCAGATGCTCTACCAACTGAGCTAATGGCTCGTACTAAAAAGAACATGGTGAAGATGGTGCCGGCAAGAGGACTTGAACCCCCAACCTACTGATTACAAGTCAGTTGCTCTACCAGTTGAGCTACACCGGCATTTATATGGTGGAGGATGACGGGATCGAACCGCCGACCCTCTGCTTGTAAGGCAGATGCTCTCCCAGCTGAGCTAATCCTCCAATATCGGCCTGGCAGCGTCCTACTCTCACAGGGGGAAACCCCCAACTACCATCGGCGCTGAAGAGCTTAACTTCCGTGTTCGGGATGGGAACGGGTGTGACCTCTTCGCTATCGCCACCAGACCATTAAAGACAAGTTTTATTATAACAAAATCTTATTGCTTTGCAAACTTTTTTATTATAATTTTTATTCTTTCAAAACTGGATAATATGTATCGTAACCTGCAATGCCTTGCCATTGTTTGTGCGGCCCAGCAGAAGGCGCTGAATGAGTGCCTTCCACTTTTCGTTTTGTCTAGCTGCAGCGGCCAGTCTCTCGGTCATAAGCCGTCACGCCTGTGTGGCCAAGAACGCCACTTCGGCGGTCCGTCTTATGCCTGCCGAGTCTGATCGGCCGCTTTCGCTTTTCGTTGGTTAAGTCCTCGATCGATTAGTATTCGTCAGCTTCACGTGTCGCCACGCTTCCACCTCGAACCTATCTACCTAATCATCTTTCAGGGATCTTACTAGCTTGCGCTATGGGAAATCTCATCTTGAGGGGGGCTTCATGCTTAGATGCTTTCAGCACTTATCCCGTCCGCACATAGCTACCCAGCGATGCCTTTGGCAAGACAACTGGTACACCAGCGGTGCGTCCATCCCGGTCCTCTCGTACTAAGGACAGCTCCTCTCAAATTTCCTGCGCCCGCGACGGATAGGGACCGAACTGTCTCACGACGTTCTGAACCCAGCTCGCGTACCGCTTTAATGGGCGAACAGCCCAACCCTTGGGACCGACTACAGCCCCAGGATGCGATGAGCCGACATCGAGGTGCCAAACCTCCCCGTCGATGTGGACTCTTGGGGGAGATCAGCCTGTTATCCCCGGGGTAGCTTTTATCCGTTGAGCGATGGCCCTTCCATGCGGAACCACCGGATCACTAAGCCCGACTTTCGTCCCTGCTCGACTTGTAGGTCTCGCAGTCAAGCTCCCTTGTGCCTTTACACTCTGCGAATGATTTCCAACCATTCTGAGGGAACCTTTGGGCGCCTCCGTTACCTTTTAGGAGGCGACCGCCCCAGTCAAACTGCCCGCCTGACACTGTCTCCCACCCCGATCAGGGGTGCGGGTTAGAAGTTCAACACAGCCAGGGTAGTATCCCACCAGCGCCTCCACCGAAGCTGGCGCTCCGGTTTCAAAGGCTCCTACCTATCCTGTACAAGCTGTGCCGAAATTCAATATCAGGCTGCAGTAAAGCTCCACGGGGTCTTTCCGTCCTGTCGCGGGTAACCTGCATCTTCACAGGTACTATAATTTCACCGAGTCTCTCGTTGAGACAGTGCCCAGATCGTTACGCCTTTCGTGCGGGTCGGAACTTACCCGACAAGGAATTTCGCTACCTTAGGACCGTTATAGTTACGGCCGCCGTTTACTGGGGCTTCAGTTCACACCTGCGCTAATGCTAAGCGCTCCCCTTAACCTTCCAGCACCGGGCAGGCGTCAGCCCCTATACTTCGCCTTACGGCTTCGCAGAGACCTGTGTTTTTGCTAAACAGTCGCCTGGGCCTATTCACTGCGGCTCCTCGAGGCTATTCACCTCAAAGAGCACCCCTTCTCCCGAAGTTACGGGGCCATTTTGCCGAGTTCCTTAACGAGAGTTCACTCGCTCACCTTAGGATTCTCTCCTCGCCTACCTGTGTCGGTTTGCGGTACGGGCACCTGTTACCTCGCTAGAGGCTTTTCTTGGCAGTGTGGAATCAGGAACTTCGGTACTTTATTTCTCTCGCCGTCACAGCTCCGCCTGTATGGTGACGGGATTTGCCTCGTCACCGGCCTAACTGCTTGGACGCGCATATCCAGCCGCGCGCTTGCCCTATCCTCCTGCGTCCCCCCATTGCTCAAATGGTAAAGAGGTGGTACAGGAATATCAACCTGTTCTCCATCGCCTACGCCTGTCGGCCTCGGCTTAGGTCCCGACTAACCCTGAGAGGACGAGCCTTCCTCAGGAAACCTTAGGCATTCGGTGGAAGGGATTCTCACCCTTCTTTCGCTACTCATACCGGCAGTCTCACTTCTAAGCGCTCCACCAGTCCTTCCGGTCTGGCTTCTCCGCCCTTAGAACGCTCTCCTACCACGGACACCGGTTGGTGTCCATCCGCAGCTTCGGTGATACGTTTAGCCCCGGTACATTTTCGGCGCAGAGTCACTCGACCAGTGAGCTATTACGCACTCTTTAAATGGTGGCTGCTTCTAAGCCAACATCCTGGTTGTCTAAGCAACTCCACATCCTTTTCCACTTAACGTATACTTGGGGACCTTAGCTGGCGGTCTGGGCTGTTTCCCTCTTGACTGCGGATCTTATCACTCGCAGTCTGACTCCCAAGGATAAGTCTTTGGCATTCGGAGTTTGTCTGAATTCGGTAACCCGATGGGGGCCCCTAGCCCAAACAGTGCTCTACCTCCAAGACTCTTCCCTTGAGGCTAGCCCTAAAGCTATTTCGGCGAGAACCAGCTATCTCCAGGTTCGATTGGAATTTCATCGCTACCCACACCTCATCCCCGCACTTTTCAACGTGCGTGGGTTCGGGCCTCCAGTAAGTGTTACCTTACCTTCACCCTGGACATGGGTAGATCACCTGGTTTCGGGTCTGCGACCTCATACTCATTCGCCCTGTTCAGACTCGCTTTCGCTGCGGCTCCGCCTTCTCGGCTTAACCTCGCATGAAATCGCAGCTCGCCGGTTCATTCTACAAAAGGCACGCCATCACCCATGAATGGGCTCTGACTACTTGTAGGCACACGGTTTCAGGATCTCTTTCACTCCCCTTCCGGGGTGCTTTTCACCTTTCCCTCACGGTACTGGTTCACTATCGGTCACTAGGGAGTATTTAGCCTTGGGAGATGGTCCTCCCGGATTCCGACGGAATTTCACGTGTTCCGCCGTACTCAGGATCCACTCAGGAGAGAGAGGCATTTCAGCTACAGGATTGTTACCTTCTCTGATGGGCCTTTCCAGACCGCTTCGCTTATGCCGCTCTTTTGTAACTCCGTGCAGAGTGTCCTACAACCCCAGAAGGCAAGCCTTCTGGTTTGGGCTGTTCCCGTTTCGCTCGCCGCTACTCAGGGAATCGCGTTTGCTTTCTCTTCCTCCAGGTACTGAGATGTTTCAGTTCCCCGGGTGTGCCTTCTCCTGTCCTATGGATTCAGACAGGGATGCTGTTCCATTACGAACAGCGGGTTTCCCCATTCGGAAATCTCCGGATCAAAGCTTACTTACAGCTCCCCGAAGCATATCGGTGTTCGTCCCGTCCTTCATCGGCTCCTAGTGCCAAGGCATCCACCGTGCGCCCTTTCTAACTTAGCCTAAAATGGCGATTACTCGGTATTGCTTGGTTACTTTATACGATATTATCCAGTTTTCAAAGAACAATGTTGATCTTTTGAAGGCATTCATCCTTCAAAACTGAACAAAATAAAACGTCACGTTTCGTTGGAGTAAGAACAGCGTTCTTACTTTCCGCTTTCCTTAGAAAGGAGGTGATCCAGCCGCACCTTCCGATACGGCTACCTTGTTACGACTTCACCCCAATCATCTGCCCCACCTTAGGCGGCTGGCTCCCGTAAGGGTTACCCCACCGACTTCGGGTGTTGCAAACTCTCGTGGTGTGACGGGCGGTGTGTACAAGGCCCGGGAACGTATTCACCGCGGCATGCTGATCCGCGATTACTAGCGATTCCGGCTTCATGCAGGCGAGTTGCAGCCTGCAATCCGAACTGAGAATGGTTTTATGGGATTGGCTAAACCTCGCGGTCTTGCAGCCCTTTGTACCATCCATTGTAGCACGTGTGTAGCCCAGGTCATAAGGGGCATGATGATTTGACGTCATCCCCACCTTCCTCCGGTTTGTCACCGGCAGTCAGCTTAGAGTGCCCAACTGAATGCTGGCAACTAAGATCAAGGGTTGCGCTCGTTGCGGGACTTAACCCAACATCTCACGACACGAGCTGACGACAACCATGCACCACCTGTCACTCTGTCCCCCGAAGGGGAAAGCTCTGTCTCCAGAGCGGTCAGAGGATGTCAAGAGCTGGTAAGGTTCTTCGCGTTGCTTCGAATTAAACCACATGCTCCACCGCTTGTGCGGGCCCCCGTCAATTCCTTTGAGTTTCAGCCTTGCGGTCGTACTCCCCAGGCGGAGTGCTTAATGCGTTAGCTGCAGCACTGAAGGGCGGAAACCCTCCAACACTTAGCACTCATCGTTTACGGCGTGGACTACCAGGGTATCTAATCCTGTTCGCTCCCCACGCTTTCGCGCCTCAGCGTCAGTTCCAGACCAAAGAGCCGCCTTCGCCACTGGTGTTCCTCCCCATCTCTACGCATTTCACCGCTACACGTGGAATTCCGCTCTTCTCTTCTGCACTCAAGTCTTCCAGTTTCCAATGACCCTCCATGGTTGAGCCGTGGGCTTTCACATCAGACTTAAAAGACCGCCTGCGCGCGCTTTACGCCCAATAATTCCGGACAACGCTTGCCACCTACGTATTACCGCGGCTGCTGGCACGTAGTTAGCCGTGGCTTTCTGGTCAGGTACCGTCAAGGTGCCGGCAGTTACTCCGACACTTGTTCTTCCCTGACAACAGAGCTTTACGATCCGAAAACCTTCTTCACTCACGCGGCGTTGCTCCGTCAGACGTTCGTCCATTGCGGAAGCTTCCCTACTGCTGCCTCCCGTAGGAGTCTGGGCCGTGGCTCAGTCCCAGTGTGGCCGATCACCCGCTCAGGTCGGCTACGCATCGTCGCCTTGGTGAGCCGTTACCTCACCAACTAGCTAATGCGCCGCGGGTCCATCTGTAAGCGACAGCCGAAGCCGCCTTTCAATCTTCCTTCATGCGAAGAAAGAACTTATCCGGTATTAGCCCCGGTTTCCCGGAGTTATCCCAGTCTTACAGGCAGGTTACCCACGTGTTACTCACCCGTCCGCCGCTGACTTAAGCGGGAGCAAGCTCCCGCTAAGTCCGCTCGACTTGCATGTATTAGGCACGCCGCCAGCGTTCGTCCTGAGCCAGGATCAAACTCTCCGATAAGATTGTTTGCTTAGCTCATATAATAAATTGAATTAACGTTGACGTTTATTTTGTTCAGTTTTCAAGGATCAATTTTATAAATGCGACTTTTCTAAGTTATCACATCTCATTCGTTTTAACAAGTGTTTTTTTGATAACTTTTTCACCTTTGTCTTTCGGACAAGTAATAATATATCATGATAAAAAAGATAAAACAAGTACTTTTCAAAAAAAAATCTCACTCTTCTTGTTCATCATCGTATAAAAGAAAGAGCGAGCGCAGCACTCCTCAGCTATCTGCGCTTCGTTTTTGGAAGTGCTCCTTGAGCCTTGCCGGATCTGCAACAAACAACATAATTCCGAACAATACGACTCCTCCTCCAACTATTTGTGTTTGAATAATTTTCTCTTCAAGCAGCCAATAAGCAAGCCAGCTGGCACCGACCGGCTCTAATAGAATCGCCATTGAAATGACCGAAGTGCTGACATACTTTAACGACCAATTAAACAGCGTATGCCCTAATAGATTCGAAATGATCGCTAAGAGAAGGAAATACACCCACTCCTCTATTGGGTACGGACCAAAGGGTACATCTTTGATCAGCACATAGAAAAAAAGAACCATCGTGCTATTTAAGTAAACAATGAAGGTATAAGTCATTAAGGACACCCTTTGGCGGATGGTTTGGCCGAATAACAAGTAGCCGGTAATTAAAGCGCAAGCCAGCAAAGCAAGCATGTCGCCGAAAAAGGCTTGGCCGCTGATTTTAAAATCTCCCCAGCTGATAATGATACTGCCTGCAACCGCCACTGCTCCCCCGGTTAATGCGCCGGCCGAAAACTTTTCTTTAAAAATGAAATAAGTGCCGGCAAAAGCAAAGAGGGGCTGCAACGTCACTAACACAGTTGAACTTGTCACAGAGGTGTAATTTAACGATTCAAACCATAGAATAAAATGAAAAGCTAAAAAAGTGCCGGAAACAAAAGAAAGTATCCAGTCTTTTTTCGAGATGTCTTTTAACTCCCCAACATTTTTCCACAAAAATAAAGGAGCCATTAACAGCACCGTAAACAACAGCCGATAAAAAGCGATAACTCCCGCATCTGCTGACGATACTTTGACTAAAATCGCTGATGTTGATACAGAAAATACACCAATCAGCAAAACGAAATAAGGGTTTATTTTAGGGCTTGCCATAAAGTGTCCTCCTAAGATGCGTTGCCATTCTCTGAGAATAGGATTCATTTAATCATTATTGTACTGTTAAGTCTAAGCATTTACTAGAGAGGAGGAATAAAATGATGGAATGGCTATTTGAAACAGACGTACTGTTAAAGCTAGTCCTTTCTGCCATCGTAGGGCTTGTGATCGGACTGGAGCGAGAATTAAAAAGAAAACCGGTCGGATTGAAAACGAGTCTAGTCATTTCCATCGTCAGCTGTCTCTTGACGATCGTCTCAATAGAATCAGCTTATAAATCTCCCGGCAGTGAATCGGTCAATATTACGATGGATCCCTTGCGCCTCGCCGCCCAAATTGTTTCCGGTATCGGCTTTTTAGGGGCGGGGGTTATCTTGCACAAAAACAACGACACCATATCCGGACTGACGACAGCCGCAATGATTTGGGGAGCTGCCGGTATCGGTGTGGTGGTAGGCGCGGGCTTTTTCGCGGAAGCCATCACCGGTTTAGCGCTGCTGATTTTCAGCGTAGAAATCGTTCCGCTCGTCTTTCGCATGCTTGGGCCCAGCCATTTTCAGGAGAAAGATCTGCTGATTAAAATGACCATCAGCAACAAAGACAATATCAATGACGTCATCGACAATATTGAAAGGGAAAAGCTGACGGTGACAAGATTGCGTATTAAAGATTTGAAGAAAGAATCGCATTTGCTCCAATTTCGTGTTTCTGTACATTTTCAAAGAAGAATAACGGAAGTGTATCACACCATTTCTGAGATTCCTTTTGTAGAAAATGTGGAAATTGAAAACATTTGAATATGCCGATCTGATAAAGCTTCTCTTAGAAGCAGGGAGTTTACGGCAACTTAGATGCAGGATGAAAGCCCGGCTCTCGCGTGATCACTCAGCCTTCAAGCCCAGCGCGGGAGCAGGTTCTTTGTTTGCTTGTTGTCTAAAAAATAAAAAAACAGGAATAATTTCATGAAATCAGGGAATATCATAACAATAACACGCACCGAACCAGTTAGCTATAGAAAAGGAGGGATCACATGTCGACTAAATATACGCGATTAACAGGCGGATCTATCTTAGTCGTTTCCATCATCGCTACGATATTCTTCGCATAAGAAACAGCCTGCACCGTATCCTGCAGGCTGTTTCTTATATTATATAGAAAAATTCAAACTTGATTCACGGATAGAACCGGCGCTTTTTAGACCCTATCTCTCCATCTGCTAAAGCATCCACAGATGGTACACAGAGAGTGATCAGCCGGTCAGAGCGTTATGAATTTACTATCTCCACCCCGATAATGTCTGCAAATCGGATTCTTGCGAGGGCATCATCGCCGTCTTTGAGATAAATCCATCGGCCCACCTCGTCTAACCGATGAATTCGTCCAGCCTTTTCCTCAATAAGGCCTTCTATCCAGCAGCGCAAACGAATCGGATAAGCAAACGCCATGGCATAGTGAATTGTTTCTTCAAACTCTCTTATTTGCGACTCATCCAGCTTCGGCTTCTGTTCTTTGTTCATATCCGTTTCCGGCCATTGACGAAGCATGGCCGTGTGCTCAGTTAGCATCATCGCCGTCCATTTCTTCGCGCCTCGATCCTTTATTTTTTTCATTTTCTCATCAAGCCCCTCTTTTGCGATACTTAGCTGTGCCCACAGAAAGAATATGGCTCAGCTTGAATGTCCGATACTGTCTTTTCCAGCAGCAGTAGGCTTTGATATATTGTTCATCCATGTCCAACACCTTCATCCACCGCTCTGTTACTTCCCCTCTGCTATCCATATAAATCATCAGCAGTGGAACTCCATTTTCCTTTGAGCGCAGCAACAGTCCTTTCATCTCTTCCCCTCCAACGAGAACGTTTGTTTCTATTTTATACAAACATACGTTCTTTTAGAAGTGGAAATTTACGGAAGAGGGAGTCTCCAAAGAGAATAGATGAACAGATATTTATAAGTAAAAATCCCCCTAAAGCAGACGCTTTAAATGAATGAACCATTCGCCAGACAGCCGCTGTCCATGCGCAGTGCTTCATATAGATGTTCAGCACTTTTCATTTCCCTGATTAGCTTCTATTGCATATCTTTGTATATCTTCTCCCGGTTTTATCCACACTATAGAAACAAGGCAAAAACACGGCGGTGATTCTTTTTGGACTGGAGCTTAATCTGGAAATCCATCATAACGATTGTCTTCAGCATATTGCTCATACGGTTCTCAGGAAAAAAGTCCATCTCTCATATGACGACTGCTCAAACGGTTATCATGATCTCGATCGGCACCCTTTTAATTCAGCCCTTAGTTGGCAAAAATATATGGGCCACGTTTGGGATTGCGATTATACTTATTGTTACTTTTATGCTGATTGAATGGATACAAATGAAATGGGATTTTGCGGAAACTTTGTTTACAGGGCGCTCAAAGGTTGTCATCGAAAACGGAATATTAAATGAAAAGAATTTAAAGAAGGTCCGGCTCTCCGTCGATGATCTTGACATGCTTTTGCGGCAAAAAGGCATCGAAAGTATACAAGATGTCAAATGGGCGACCTTTGAACCAAGCGGGCAGTTAGGCTACATGCTTGCCGACCAAAAGAAGCTTGCTACCAAGGAAGACCTGGATGCCCTTCATCAAGCGCTCAATGCCCTTGCCCAACAGCTCAGCAGCAGCCATTTTGTCCAGCAGCCCAAACAACCCTCTCCAGATGCAAACTCTAATACATTTACAGAAGTCAAAAACGGGTACAATCCTTCGCGGCCAGAGCGGCTTCAATAGTACTGGCCGTTTTCTATTTAGGGGATTATCTCGAAATACCTGTGCTTTCATAACCCTTTATTTTAAACGAGTCTTTTTTATGTAAAATATTTATTCATTTCGAAAAATATAGTACAATACACACAGGAATAAAAGGGTGATTTCTTTCTTAGAAGTCGCATCAAAAGCTTCTATCTAACCTAAATGTCTAACCATTACATTTTTTAGAATGAACCCACTCAGCTTTTGTAGACCTGTTGCTTTCAGAGGAAGAAGTTTATTCATATCATGATGTTAATCCATCGTTATATGAAATTAGTGAAATGTAAGGGATACCTAGATACTTAGCTCATCTAATATCGAACAAAAAAATTTTCAGCCTTTTGATGGTACTATTTTCTTTATATGTATTAGCGATACATATAAAGAAAATAGACGTCCATAAGTACTCTACCACCCTCCACATTGCACATTAAGCACAGCTTAATGTGCTTATAACGAAGTGCTATTTTCACAAACACTATAGACTACTAAAGAATTAGTTTGTTAATGAGCTTAGCTCATTTTCAATATAAAATATGGGAGGTATTATTATGGGACACTTGATATGTTTAAAGGCGATGAAGCCAAAAATGATAAAAGAATGAGCCCGCATTTTGCTTTTGCCACTTCTTTGCTTTACATGATGGGATCAGATGGGAATTATGATAACGAAGAGTTGGGACAATTACTAACTGTTTTAGACGGAAAGAACAAAAGAGGCACCGTATGTATTGGTGACAACAACGATGATTTAATGGAAAAAACAATTAAGTGTGTTCGGGAAATTTCTAAATGCTTTCAGTATATCAGAAGATCGATTCAAACCATTTTTTGAGGTTATTGTACTCAAAAACGACCGTTCTGTATTTTTAAATCAAAATCATCAAAAAAATAAAGAAGGCTTCAAAGTTGAGCTTTCAGTAAAATAATAGTCTAATATCTCAGTAAAAACCCTCTCATATTAGGGCTTCTATTTTCGAAAAGTATTCCCCTCTGTATTTGGAAAGGAAATGATCTATTATGACTAATCAAAAGGGCTGCATCGGCTGCTTAGGAGCTTTAATTTTAATTGCTATCGTATTTTTCGCCATTGTCATTAATCATCTCTTGACAGCCGAAGCCCCTAAAGAAGATACAGTAGAAGAAGAACAAACTCAGACGGCGAGTGCTCCGGAGAAAACACCATCAACCAAAAGTAACACCGGTACTCCTTCTGTACCCGGGGCAAAAGTGAACGGACGACTTATTGCTACGGTTCTATCAATCGTCGACGGAGATACCATTAAAGTTAACCTAGATGGAAAAGAAGAAACAATTCGTTTAGTTTTAGTAGATACACCAGAAACGAAACATCCGAGAACCGGCGTTCAACCATTCGGCCCCGAAGCATCTAAATTTACTACTAAACAACTATCAGGAAAAGAAATTCAAGTTGAACCCGGCATTCAAGAGCGTGATCGTTATGGCCGTCTTCTCGCTTACGTGTACATAAGAGACAAAATGTTTAATAAAATACTTCTTGAAAAAGGCTTAGCGCGAGTAGCTGTTTATCCGCCTAACACAAAATATCTGGATGAATTTGAAAAGATTCAAGCAGCGGCTAAACGAAAGAAAGTTGGTATTTGGTCCATTGAAAACTATGCTACAAAAGATGGATATAAAACAAAAGAAAAAGAACAGAAAGCCCCAGCTCCGAAGCCAGCTCTAAAAGCTGAGCCTAAACCAGAACCACAGCTGAAAAAAGAAAATGTCTACTTCAAAAATTGCGCTGCAGTTAGAGCTGCAGGTGCTGCTCCTATTCATCGAGGTGAACCTGGATATGGTTCCCACCTTGATCGGGAAGGTGATGGAATTGCATGTGAATAACTGAATTTTTTAAGTAGAAGGCCCTCTCTTGGGCTTTTCCATCACAGAAAAAGAACATAATCGAATAATAAAAGCCTAGTTATGAAATTTCATGAAAACTAAGAGATTTTCATGAGATTTCCGTTGATTTTCTTCTCAGCAGAACTGACAATCCCAATATTCAAACTGACGACGAAAAAGAAATACTCAAATTCTTTTTAAATCCTGAATTGAATTTAATTTGTTCTTTAAAGAAATGAAGGAGTCTCCAGAGGAGCAATTAGAGGATTTGCGGGAGAGCTGGAAGATCATTAAGAAGAGAAATAATAGCACGCTGCGACGTGTCTTTATTTTAATCATATGATGGTGCTATTTTCATCATTTGTATAGATTATTCATATGTTTTTTCAACTAATTTATATATTTTCGCGGAGGGGGCAAAAAGTGAAATACACATTTAAAAGTGTGGTAACCCAAACGTAAAACTAAAAGACAATATGTACTATGTAAAACTAGCAAAAGTTTCAGGGATACTTTGTTGTTTCACAATAGTATTAATTCCATTTGGTATTGGCTTCTTTGTAGCTGCCGCTCAATAGAAAAAAACAGCTAATAGGTATGGTTCAATGTCGAAAATGCGGAAAGACAAAGAACTTTAAACACAGGGAATTATATGTATCTTAACGCTCAACTCAACGGGAGGGTAAAACATTGAAAAAAATTATACCATTTTTATCACTATTATTGATATTATCATTAGTTGCTTGCGGAAACTCATCTTCGACATCTAAGTCAGAATCAAACGAAAAAGTACAGAAAGAAGAAAAGGTAACGGTCGATACAATAATAACCGCTTTTAAAGATGCTGGATTAGAAGCCGAAAACCCAACAGAATTAGAGAACAAAGAATTTGGAAATACCCGAGAAGCAGGAAAAAGAATACTTGTCCCCTCTCTTGGTGAAGACGCTGGTGGCAGGATTTTTGAATTTAAGAACGCATCTGGCTTAGATGCTGCAAAAACATATTATGATGAGCTCGGAAACTCAGGTCCTTTATTTTACTCCCATACATACAGCAAAGGGAATTTTCTTCTACAGATGAATGGTGACATGAAGGATGATCAATTTGAAAAATATAAAAAAGTCATGGATGAAATGATTAAATAAAAGGCCCCTAGCTGGGCTTTTCTTTTGAATAGATTTTTTATTAATTTAGTTTAGTAAAACTAGACAAAGTATGTGTTAATTATATAGAACTAAAAGTGAGGGAGAAACTATGTTCAATGCACCTGCTACACCTAAAGAGTTAGGTATGTCTAATAAGGATATTATAGT
Organism: Bacillus xiapuensis; assembly: GCF_002797355.1. Taxonomy (GTDB): domain Bacteria; phylum Bacillota; class Bacilli; order Bacillales; family Domibacillaceae; genus Bacillus_CE; species Bacillus_CE xiapuensis. The sequence goes on from NZ_KZ454939.1 coordinate 2,309,541, forward strand.
GAAAAAGGTTCACGGTATTTATATAAAAAAATTCAGAAACTTGTTTAATACTCAGATAGATTTATCTGATCGAATTACCTTAATTTCTGGACATAATGGCACAATGAAATCAACTTTAATTGGATTATTTGTTCAAAACTTTAATTCTGAAGAAAAAGACCTTTTTGGTTTCGATTTAAAAACAAAATTTGGAGAAATATTCAAATTATCTACTATATATGATAAAGAAAAATATGAATATGATTTAATTATTCAGGATAAAAACGGATTGGATATTAAGATACCCGTTTACACCAAACCTAGAAGTAAAGCAGATCCTAGCCCCAGAATAGTAACTGGGGGAAATACAATCAAGGACGGTAATTTAATTCACAATACAAATTTTTTAAACTTGAACCTGAATTATTCACAGAAATTCAGAAACTTATTATAACTTATGGATTACCAAGCCTTTTCGGCTTTATTGTAATTCATTAAAAAAATGAAAAAAGAATCCATTTCTGTTAAAGTTAAAGTAACCAAACAAAAAGGACTTTTTATATGGTTACTTTAACGCAAAAAACACTTGATTTCAATCATAAAATTAAATTGTCAAATGATGGAGGTTCTCTTTCCTCCGATACAGGTGAGTTTCTTTTTAGAGAATTCGATGAAAAAATTGGTTTTTCAAAGACTTTAGTTAAGTACTTGAGACTTAACGATTCAAGGAAATATTATCTTCATTCAAATGAAAACTTGTTACGTCAAAAAGTCTATCAAATCATTGCCGGGTATGCGGAAGATGATGCGGCTGATCAGTTGACTCATGATCCTGTGTTTAAGGAAATCATTGAAACTCCAACACTTGCTTCCCAGCCCAGTTTGTCTCGCTTTTATACACGATTTGATAAAGATTCAATTGAACAATTAAATCTGGCTAACCAAGAAATGCTTGATAAGATTCATTGTTTTCGACAATCGAAAGAGTTATTTATCGACTTGGATTCGACTCATTCGGATACATATGGGGACCAAGAATCTTCGTCATATAATACTCATTATGGCACGATGGGTTTTCATCCATTAGTCGCCTTTGATGGTGCGACTGGTGACTTTTTGAAAGCACAACTCCGTCCCGGAAATGTTTATACATCAAATGGTGTGGTGGAATTTATTCGGCCTCTCATTAAACATTATAACGAAATGTTTCCGGAAACTACCCTGTTTCTTCGTGGAGATAGCGGGTTTACTGTTCCGGGATTATACGATCTGTGTGAAGAAGAATCTGTTTTGTATATTATTCGGTTGAAATCGAATTCACAACTACAAAGTTTAGCGAAGGAATACCATCCTTCTTCCGCACCTTTAGATGTTTCCAAGACGGAAACCTATTATGAAGAAACGATTTACCAAGCAAAATCATGGTCAAAACCAAGAAGGGTGATTATTCAATTGGTACGTCCTGCAGGTGAGCTGTTCTTTACCCATTCCTTTTTTGTTACTAACTTTGAATTAGCTTTTCCTCAAGATATCGTCCGAGCTTATCAAAAAAGAGGGACGATGGAAAACTATATCAAAGAAGCAAAAAATGGCTTTTACTTTGATCATATGAATAGCCACGCTTTTCTAGTGAACGAAGTAAAAATGATGTTAACACTTCTTGCATATAATTTGACCAATTGGTTACGAACTCTTTGTTTTCCGGAAGGTCAAAAAACTATGCAAATTGATACGATACGTACTCGGTTAATTAAAGCGGCAAGTAAAGTCGTGAAATCAGGTAGATCCCTTTACTTCAAACTATCATCGAGTTTTGTGTATCAAAATTTCTTTTGGGATGTACTGAATCGAATTCAAAAACTACAATTGGAATGACCAATAGAATACTTCTCATAACTGAAAAAAATAAATTTTTCAGTCAAGGGGGAAGTATGCCCAAAATACCAGAGTTGTTCTATTGAAAATTCAGTTATTTTATGAATTGGCTACGGTTCTTAATTAAATACCGTTATGTTCAACTAATTTAACAAATTTTATCAAATGGGATTTGTAGCTATGAATATTTCAGGTTGAATAGACTATATTCAATACACACTACTAATTCAAAACCCTATCCTATTACACTTTCTGATGAAGAAAAAGAATTCGTAACCAAATTTTACAATGTCGTTTTACAAAAAAATTCATATAAAAAAATGGAGTCAGTTAGTGATAAGCAGATTAAAAAAACATTTGCTCCTTCTGATGGCACATATAACTATGAGTCAATTTCTTCTGGAGAAGATAACTTAGGAAGAATTGTTAATAGTTTAATCTCTTTTATGAGAATCAGCAAGTCAAGAAAAGGAAAAAACGACTGTTTTAATGGGATTTTTTGTATAGATGAAATGGAAGTAAGTTTACATCCAGTAGCACAAAAAAATTTATTTGACTTTCTCTATAGATGGTCTAATCAATATAAAATACAAATTATAGCAACAACTCATTCCTTACCATTAATAAGACACTCAATCGAAGGTGAAAAGAAAGGAAAAATAATAAAGAATTATTACCTTTCAACACTTTATACAGATGAAATTGATGTCATTAAAAATCCTTCATATGAAAATATCTATAGAGAGCTTACATTTGATTACAACCAAACTGAAAAAAAAGAATTACCTAAGATAGATATACTATGTGAAGATGATTTAGCTAAACGATTTATTAGATATATGGTTTCAAAGCAAGATATTCTAAAAAGAATTAATTTTATTCCTTTTGATGACACAGATGGATTTCCATATACATTCCTTACAAAGCTTTGTAATACCGCTAGCTCTTTTGTCAAAAATACAATTATAATATTCGATGCTGATATTACTGATGGTGACCTACAAAAAATAAAAAAAAGGGATAATATTCTGCGTCTTCCTGACCATTCTTTAAAGCTGCCAATTGAACAATTATTTGTTAAATATATATTTGATAAAGATAAAAATGATGAAATTTTTTCAAAGGTTCTAAAAATGCCTAAAGCTGCATTTATTTCAACTTTAAATGATGCAAATATTTATATAAAAAATGATAATTCCTTTAAAGAAATAGAAGCAAGACACTTTAAAAAGTGGTTTAAAATTAATGAAAAAATTGTAAAAAAACTTTTCAATAACTTTTCTAAAAATGTTACAGGGCGTGAGAGTTTTGTAAAAGAATTAGTTCAAAAGTTAAACAAAATTAATGTTAGAAATGGATATCCTGAAATAAAAATTTAGATTCAATTATCCTATTTAAAAGCAAAGATAGAATTTTTCAATCCATAGAGCAAATAATTGGCCAAACCTGTACTTATTCTTTTATCCTTTTACAAAGGAGGTGAAAATATGGCTAGTCTATCCCCTTTAAGATACCCTGGTGGAAAAGATAAAACTTCTAATTACATAAAACATTTAGTTGTTAAAAATAATATTTCTACTTACATTGAACCATTTGCCGGTGGAGCAGCTGTAGCACTTCGCTTGTTATTAAATAATGATGTAAAAAAAATCATTATTAATGATTTTGATAGAAGTATTTATGCACTTTGGAATACGATATTAACGAATTCAGAAGCGTTAATATCTTTAATTAATAATACTGAGATTACTATTGAAGAATGGCACCTTCAAAAAGAAATACAAGTAAATAAAGAAACATCAGATGAACTTTCACTAGCATTCTCCACCCTCTTTTTAAATCGGACGAATCGTTCTGGAATCATTAAAGCTGGGGTAATTGGTGGAAAACATCAAAATGGACAATATAAGTTAGACTGCAGATTTAACAAACAAGATATCATTAAGCGGATTAGAACTATTGCATCAAAAGCTGACTGTATTGAGGTTCACAATATGGATGCTAAAGACTTTATTACTGACGTTATAAAGCATACGAGAAAATCTCTCACATTCTTTGACCCTCCTTACTACAATAAAGGGCCTGAATTATATACAAATTTTTATTCCCATAAGGATCATGTAGAATTGGCCAAAGTCATAAAAAAGCAAATGCCTAATAGATACTGGATTTTAACATATGATATTGCTGAACAAATTGAGCAATTATATAAGCGATTTGAACACCATGAATATTATTTAAACTACTCGATTGCAAAGCCTTCAAAAGGAAAAGAATTCATTTTCTTTTCAAGAAAGATGAATATTGGCCAGATTGATAATTATTTAAAAATTGTCTAGTCCCCATTCTTAACTAGTGGGGCTTTTCTTTCACACTGAAAAAGAACGTATGTTCGAAAAAGAAGAGAAATACATGATGTCTGAATTTGAAATAAAACGATTAGAGAAGGTGAGACGTGAAGCTCTAAAGAATCAAGGCAAGCACGAATGGGTTACTGTTCCTGTATTTGAAAGAATTTATATGATCGGGGATGAACTATATGGTGAGTTTAAAGGAGATAGTACGCCAAGAAGAGTCAAAGATTATACCATTGGAGCTTGTCAATCCAAAAGGGATTAATTTTTTTATGCTCGAATCGAACATACACTCCGCAAAGTTTTTTATCAGTTAAAGAAGTGTATCGCTACCTAGTTATCTAGGAAGTGTAATCGTCAACCCAAAAGTTGACCACCCTCTTGTTAGGACGAATACGTTTCTTTGAAACGATAACTGTCCCCATTCATTGGGAATAAATGTGCCTTGTGTGTGATTCGATCTAACAAGGCGGCGGTCATTTG